>JBGPQQ010000076.1:0-10190 GCA_041489115.1 Vicinamibacteria bacterium
CCGAGCAGGACCTGGCCATCGTGGAGAGAGCCTGCCACGAGGGCAACTTCGTGGCCCTCGCCGGCGGCGAGGGGCCCGGGGAGGTCTCCCTGTGCGCCATGCCGCTCGCGCTGCCCGACCGCTGCCTCGGCGGCATCGTGCTCGAGGTGGAGTCCCTTGCCGTGTCCTTCGAGGGCTCGGACCGGATGTTCCTGGACGCGCTGGCCTCCGAGATGGCGGTGGCCCTGGATCGGGTCCGGCTCATCGGGCGGGAGCGCGAGCGGCAGCGCGAGGAGAAGGAGCGCCTGGAGGCCGAGGTCACGGACTTGCGGCGCGTGGTGCACGGCTCGAGGCTCGCCTATCGCTCCGCAGCCATCGAGTCGCTCCTCGCCACGGCCCGCAAGGTGGCGCACACCGACACCACCGTCCTCATCACCGGCGAGAGCGGCACGGGCAAGGAGATGCTGGCCTCCACCCTGCACGAGCTCAGCGGGCGCCACGAGCGGCCCATGGTCGTGGTCGACTGCAGCGCCATCTCGCCGACGCTCATCGAGAGCGAGCTGTTCGGGCACGAGCGGGGGGCCTTCACCGGCGCCCACGCTCGTAAGCCGGGCCGGTTCGCCCAGGCCGCCGGCTCCACGGTGTTCCTCGACGAGGTCGGCGACCTGCCGCTGGACCTGCAGAGCAAGCTCCTGCGGTTCGTCCAGGACAAGCAGCTCACGCCCGTGGGCGGGGTCGCGGCGCAGACGCTCGACGTCCGCATCATCGCCGCCACGAACGTCGACCTTCGGGCGAAGGTGGCCGAGGGCAGGTTCCGTCCGGACCTCTTCCACCGCTTGAACGTCGTCCGCCTTCACGTCCCGCCGCTGCGGGAGCGCCGGGAGGACATCGTCCACCTGGCGAGCGTCTTCCTCAAGCAGTTCGCCGCGCTCTACCGCCGCCCGGCCCACCATTTCACGGCCCGCGCGGAAGAGGCCCTGGAGGCGTACCGCTGGCCGGGCAACGTGCGCGAGCTGCAGAACCTGATCCTCACTTCGGTTCTGTTCTGCGAGGCTCCGGAGGTGGACGTCGAGGACCTGCAGGACCTCCTCGTCCCCGCCGCGGCGGGGACGGCTCGGGAGCCGGTCCTGCCGGTGGCACCGCTCGAGGAGGACGCGGCGACGAAGGACGCGGCCGAGGGAGGGGACCCCGCGGCGAGGCTTCGGACGGCCCTGGCCCGGGAGATCGCAGCCGCCCTCGCCTCGGGACGTCCCGGGCTCACCCCGGTCGGAAAGTGGCTGGCCGAGGATCTGGTCCTCACGGCCGACCGGCTCTCGGACGGCGTCTCCCGGCGCGCAGCGGACCTCCTGGGCATCCCCGACACCACGTACCGGCGCCAGCTCAAGGCCGCGGCCGCTCGCCGCGTGGCTGGGCTCGCCGGCCGCTCGCCGCACTGGGGCGCATTGACGAGCGTCCTCGAGGACTTCATCCGGGGGCGGCGGGCCGGAACGGACGTATGCGAGTGGGCGGAAGCCTGCCTGCTGGCCGTGATCGACGCCACGGCTCTGGGCGACGCGCGCACGGCCGCGGCGCTGCTCGGCGTCACCGAGCCCACGCTGCTGCGCCGCAAAGCGGCGCTCGCGCGCCGTTCCTGAAGATCGGCGCGCCGGAATTCCGGTGGCGCCCCTGCCCGCCCGCGCCGGAACGATGGGTCGTCGCTCTCGCGCGAGGCCCCAACCCACTGGGAGCACGACAGATGAGCGGTCCGGGATCCATCCACCCGGTCCATGGCATCTCCATTGCTAAGGACGACGGGGCAGGAGTACGAAGTCATGATCATCAGTATCTCTCGATGCGGCTGGCGGCGGGTGCTCGCCGGTCTCATGCTCGCCCTGGCGTCGGCGGTCTCTCTGGCCGCGGCGCCGGCCCGCCAGCGCCCCGCGACAGGGAAGATCAGCGCGAGGGTTCTCGAACAGTTGGGGGCCACGCGGAAACCGGCCGCCTTCGCCGACGTGCTCGTGCGCTTTCGCCAGGCGCCGGGGGCGAGCGAGCGGAAGCTCCTGCACGCGCTCGGCGGCTGGCTGGGGCGGCAGTTTCGCGGCTCCTCTCGATGGATGGCCGTCCGGCTCCCCGTCGCGATGGTGACGAAGCTCGCGGAGAGCGCCGCCGTCGAGTTCGTGGCGAGCGACGAGCCGGTGTCGGCGGCCCTGGACGTGGCGCGTCAGGCCGCGAACGGGCCGCTGCCGGCCGCGCCCGAGAGCCTGCTGAGGGGCGCCGGGGTGACGATCGCCATGCTGGACTCGGGGGTGGCGCCGCACGCCGACATCCAGGCGCTGGTGGCGTCCATCGACTTCGTGGGGAGCCCGGGGGACGCGACCGCCGTCCTCGACCTCCCGGACGATCCCACCCTCGCCGAGTCGAGCAGCATCGATCTGAACGGCCACGGGACGCACGTCGCCGGCATCCTGGTGGGCAGCGGCAGCCACTCCCCCGAAGGACGCCTGGCCGGCATCGCCCCCGCGGCGAACCTCGTCTCCGTCCGCGTCCTGGACGAGGCGGGCAGCGGGAGGACGTCGGACGTCCTGGCCGGCCTGCAGTGGGTTCTCTACCACAAGGACGAGCTCGGCATCCGCGTCCTGAACCTGTCCCTCGGCCACCCCGTGTACGAGCCGGCCGCGCTCGACCCGCTGGTCCAGGAGGTGGAAGCGCTCTGGAGCGCCGGGATCGTCGTCGTGTGCTCGGCGGGGAATTCCGGCCGCAGCGGCGACGGGACGATCACCAGCCCCTGCAACTCGCGCAAGGTCATCAGCGTCGGGGCCAGCAACGACCGGAAGACTCCAGACACCGCGGACGACACGGTGGCGACGTACTCCTCGCGCGGCCCCACGCACATCGACCGCGTGGCCAAGCCCGACCTCCTCGCGCCCGGCAACCGGATCGTCTCCGCACGGGCGCCCGGCTCCCACCTCGACCTGCTGGCCCCGGAGAGGCGGGTGGCGGGAGACCCTGCTTTTCCGGAGGTGACGGAGTACTTCGAGCTGTCGGGCACGAGCATGGCCGCGCCCATGGTGGCCGGGACGGCCGCGCTGATGCTCGAGCAGGAGCCCGGCCTGAACCCGGCAACGGTCAAGGCGAGGCTCATGCTCTCGGCGCGGAAGCCCGCGGTGGGGAGCCCGCTCGTCACCGGCGCCGGGGTTCTCGACATCACGGCCGCGCTCCACGCGACGGGGCAGGTCGCGGACGCCCCGTCGCCGCTCGTTTTCCCGGACGCCGCCACCGGCCAGCTGGCGTTCGAGAACACCGCCGCGCTGTGGTCGGAGCCCTCCTTCTCGCTCCCCGCGCTCTGGTCCAACGCCGTCCTCTGGTCCGAGCCCACTTCGGGGGACGACCCGCTTCTTCACTCCTACGGCGTGCAGCTGCCGGATACGACGGTGTCTCCCTACGCGACGCTCTGGGCGGAGGCCACGCTCTGGGCGGAGAGCACTCTCTGGGCGGAGACCACTCTCTGGAGCGAGGCCGTCCTCTGGTCGGAGGCCGGCGCGGACCCGCTCATGGAGAGCCTGGGAGTGCAGGTGGACGATCCGTGACGGCGGGAACCACCACGTCCCCTTGACCAGCGATTTGAGGCACAACGTGAGGCGCAACGTGGCACTCGCTCTCATGCCGCTCCATGGCGCAGCCGGGACCGCTCCGGCCGACACGAACCGGCCGTCGCGACGCCGGGCGCTCCTCGCCCTTGCCGATGCCGCGCGCCGCAAGGCGGCGTCGGACCGGCTCGCCGCCACGGGCTTCGAGGTCGTCGCCGTCGAGGGAGTCCCGCAAGCCCTCGAGCAGATCGGCCGACTCCGTCCGGCCATCGTCCTGGCCGACACGGCCCTCCGCGACGAGCGCGGCCGGGGCCTGTGCCAGGCCGTTCGGCAGCTCCGTGAGGGCTCGGCCGTGCCGGTTCTCGCGTTCTGCTCCGGCTCTCGCGAGGTGGCGGCGGCGCTGGAGGCGGGGGCGAGCGACATCCTCGAGGGTCCCTTCGACGGGCTCGTGGCGGCCCGGCGTGCCGAGCAGCTCGTCCGCCTCTTCGAGACGGCGGGGGAGCTGGGCCGGGTGCGGGAGGAGAACGAGCGACTGCGGAAGGCGGCCGAGGACGAGCGGCGGGAGGCGCTCTGGCGCGGGCGCTTCGACGCGCTCACCGGCCTGCCCGGCGGCGAGCGGCTCGAGCGCACCCTCGAGAACGCCGTGGTCGGCGCGTCCGAGAAGAGCCAGGTGGCGGTCGCGCTGTTCGACATCGAGCACCTGGTCAAGCTCAACACCCGCCTGGGGCGCGCGCGCGCGAACTCCGTCCTCCAGCAGGTGGCGCAACGTCTCATCGCCGTGCTCCGCTCCGAGGAGATGCGGCGCTCCGGGACCGGGCCGTCGATGTCGATGGCGACCCGCCTCGGCGGAGGCCTCTTCGCGGTCATGCTGACCGGGCTGCCCGGCGGGCCGGAGGCGAAAGCCGCCGTCCGCCTGCTGCTCGACCGGCTGTCGGGCCGCTACGTCGCCGGGGACGAGGAGATCGTCCTGTCCATGAGCGTCGGCATCGCGCTCGCCCCTGCCGACGGACTGACCGCCGAGTCCCTGCTCCAGAAGGCGGAGCTGGCGGCCCACGAGGCGCTGGAGAGCGGGGGTGCGATCCGCTTCTACCGGCAGTCCTCCCACCGCATAACGGAGCGGAGCCGGGCCATCACCCGCCTGCTCCCCAACGCGCTCGCCCGCGGCGAGCTCCGGCTCCACTACCAGCCGCTGGTCGACGGGTCCGCCTCGCGTGTCCGCGCCGCGGAGGCGCTCCTCCGCTGGGAGTGCCCCGAGCTCGGCGAGGTTCCGCCGTCGGAGTTCGTCCCCCTCGCCGAAGAGGCCGGCCTGATGGTGGCCATCGGGACCTGGGTCCTGCGGACGGCCTGCCAGCAGATCGAATCGTGGAGGCAGCAGGGGCTTCCGGACTGCCGGATCGCGGTGAACGTGTCGCTGTGCCAGCTCGTGCGCGGCGACCTCGCCCAGGTCGTGCGGGAGTGTCTCGAGGAGACCGGCATCGACGCCGCGCGGCTGGAGCTTGAGCTGAGCGAGCGCGGCGTGCTGCGCTGCGACCCCGAGATCCTGCGCCAGCTCAACTCCATCCGGGCCCTTGGCGTCGGGCTGGCCATCGACGACTTCGGCACCGGGAACTCCGCGGTCGCCTACCTCAAGCAGTTCCCGATCGACGTGCTGAAGATCGACCAGTCGTTCGTGCGGGGAGTCACCACCTCCTCGGAAGACGCCGCCATCACCAGCGCCACGATCGTAATGGCGCGGCAGCTCGGGCTGCGCGTGGTGGCGGAAGGCGTGGAGGAGCCGGGCCAGGTGGACTTCCTCTGCCGCCACGGGTGCACCGAGTACCAGGGTTTCCTGTTCTCCCCGGCCGTTCCCCCCGAGGTGTTCGCCGAGATGCTCGGACGCGGTCTCGGCCGGGCCCTCGAATCCTGAACCTATTGTGAGAAGCGGAGCCATGAAGCCCACCGACCGATTCCTCGGACTCCTGGGATGGCTGGCGCTGGCCGTCCCGTCACTGGCCGCTCCCGCCGCGGCCGCCCCCGTCCGCCCCATCCGCTTCGACCGCCTCTCGCTGGAGCAGGGGCTGTCGCAGTCCTCGGTGATGGACATCCTCCAGGACCGGCGCGGGTACGTCTGGCTGGCGACGGAGGAAGGCCTCGATCGCTTCGACGGGCTCTCCTTCAAGGTCTACAAGCACGATCCCGCCGAGGCGGCCTCGCTGCCGAGCAGCTTCGTCTGGGACGTCGAGGAGGACACCTCCGGCGACCTCTGGGTCGCCACCACCGGCGGCCTGGCCCAGTGGCAGAGGGCCACGGACCGCGTCGTGCGGCAGGAGAAGCTGGCCGGAGTCTCGATCCGGACCCTGCGGTTCGCGGCGAAGGAGCGGGTCCTCTGGATCGGCACCCGCGACGGAGGCCTCCTCCGGCTGGACGTCTCGAGCGGCGTCCTGACGCGCTTCGCCCACGACCCCTCCCAGGCCTCGAGCCTCGCCGACGACCGAATCTACGTTCTGTACCTCGACGGCAAGGACCGTTTGTGGGTGGGCACCGACGCCGGCCTCGACCGCTGGGACACCGGAGGGTTCGCGCACTTCCAGGCCGACCCCGCGGACCCGTCGAGCCTGAGCGACGGCCGGGTCCGTGCCATCCTGGAGGACGACGGGGGCGCGCTCTGGGTGGGCACCTCGGGGGGCGGCCTGAACCGCCTGGATCCCGCGACCGGTCGCTGCGAGCGCTTCCGTCACGATCCGAACGTCGGCTCCAGCCTCGCGCACGACCAGGTGCGCGCGCTCCTGCAGGACGCCGACGGACGGCTGTGGGTGGGCACGAGCGGGGGTCTGGACCTGGTGGACCGGGGCCACCGCACGTTCGCGCACTACCGCCAGGATCCGACGAACCCGGCGAGCCTGGCCGACGACCACGTCCTGTCGCTCGCCCAGGACCGGGGCGGCGTGCTCTGGGTTGGGACCCGCTTGGGCGGGGTGCACAAGTGGAACCCGCTCAGCTGGCAGTTCGGCCACGTGGCCCCCGATCCCGGGAACCCCGCGGGGCTGGGCAGCGGCCACGTCACGTCCTTCTCCGAGGACCGTGCCGGGCGTCTGTGGATCGGCACCTTCGATGCCGGCCTCTACGTGATGGACCGCACGACGAGCGACATGACCGCCTACCGGCACGATCCGAGGAAGAAGGGCAGCCTCGGCAGCGACCGGGTCATGGCCCTGTGGCACGACCACCACGGCGACCTCTGGATCGGCACGCTGGACGCGGGCCTGGACCGCTTCCGCGCCGGGAGCGGCGTCTTCGTGCACTACCGCAGCGACGCGAAGCGTCCGGACGGCCTCGGCGCCAACGGCGTCACCTCCATACTGGAGGACCGCGAGGGCCGGCTGTGGTTCGGCACCTACGGGGGCGGGCTGGAGACGATCGATCTCGAGACGGGGCGGTTCACGCACCACCGCTTCGATCCGAAGAACCCCTCCAGCCTGAGCGGCGATCAGGTCTCGAGCTTGGCCGAGGCCGCGGACGGCCGCCTGTGGGTGGGCACGATGGAGAAGGGGATCAACCTGTTCGACCCGCGGACGGGCCGGTTCGCTCGCCACGAACCCCGGCCGGGGGACCCCGGCAGCCTGCCCACGGGCGTCGTCCACACGCTGTTCGTGGACGCGGCGGGAGGCCTCTGGGTGGGCACGCACGGCGGCCTGAGCCACCTGCCCCCGGACGGGCAATCCTTCGAGACCTTCACGACGAGAGACGGTCTGCCGAGCGACGTCGTCTACGGCGTCCGCAGCGACCACCAGGGACGGCTCTGGCTGAGCACCAACAACGGGCTGTCGTGCTTCGACCCGCGCGACCGCCAGTTCACGAACTACGGGGTGAGCGATGGCCTGCAGTCCGCCGAGTTCAACTTCGGGGCCTGGCACCAGAGCCCGAGCGGCGAGCTGTTCTTCGGCGGCGTGAACGGCTTCAACGCGTTCGTGCCCGACCGGCTGCGGCGGGTGGCGGCACCGCCGCCCGTGGTGCTGACATCGGTGAGCGTGGGGCACCGGCCGCTCGCCGGTCCGCCGGACGAGACGCGACGGATCAGCCTCGGGTTCCGGGACAAGGTGCTCGGTCTCGAGTTCGCCGCCCTGGACTTCACCGCCCCCCACCGCAACCGGTTCGCCTACAAGCTCGAGGGCTTCGACCGGGAGTGGGTCCCGCTCCGCGGCCGGCGGAGCGTCACCTACACGAACCTGAGCCCGGGGCGCTACTCCTTCCGCCTCCGCGCCGCCAACGGCGACGGCCGGTGGAACGAGGAGGGCCTGACTCTGGCCGTCGAGGTGGCGGCGGCGCCCTGGGCCACTCCCTGGGCCTACGCCGCCTACGTGCTGCTCCTGGCCGGCGGCATCGCCGCGGTGATCCGCGTCCAGCAGCGGAAGCTCGCCCGCGAGGCCGAGCACGCGCGGGCGCTCGAGCTGCGGGTCCAGGAGAGGACCCGCGAGCTGTCGGAGCGGCAGCTCGAGCTGGAGCGCGTCAACGAGGAGCTCGCCCAGGCCAGCATCACCGACTCGCTCACCGGGCTCGCGAACCGGCGTTTCCTGACCGAGTACATCGAAAAGGAGGTGGCGCTCCTCCACCGCCGCTACCGCCGGCTGGCCGAGGGGCCGCCGACGGAGGAGGTCGTCGACTTGGCCTTCGTCATGATCGACCTGGACCACTTCAAGGAGATCAACGATTCGGCCGGCCACGCGGCCGGCGACGCCGTGCTCCGGCAGATGCGGGAGCTGCTGGAGTCCGTGAGCCGCAGCTCGGACATCATCGTGCGGTGGGGCGGCGACGAGTTCCTGCTCGTGGCCCGGGAGATGAGCGGGGACGGCCTCGCGGATCTGGCGGAGCGAATCCGCAGCCAGGTGGCCCAGCACATCTTCGACATCGGAGAGGGTCGGGTGGTGCGGATCTCCTGCTCCGTCGGCTTCGCCTGCTACCCGTTCTTCAAGGAGCAGCTCGACGCGCTGAGCTGGGAGCAGGTGATCAGCGTGGCCGACCGGGCCCTCTACGTGGCCAAGGCCAGCGGCCGCAACGCGTGGGTGGGTTTCCGTCCGGGCATCACCCCGCTCCCCATCCAGGGGCTCTTCGGCGCCATCTGCCACGGCACCCAGCAGCTGGTGCGCGACGGGGTGCTGCGGGTCACGAGCTCCCTGACCGGCCTGCGGAACCTGGTGTGGGACGCGCCGGGTCAGGAAATGGCGGCCAACGGCTGAGCGAGCCGCCGCAGGCCTTCACACCCACGGGGCCAACGCCAGCTTCCGCTCCTCCGCGTCCACGTCGAAGAGCGCCCGGGCGTTGCCGTTCAGGAGCGGCTCGACGAGGCCGAGGGCGTCGTCGAGCGAGAGCCACCCCTCCTCGACGAGCCCACTCCGCAACCCCCGTGGCCCTCGGGCCCGGCTGGTGCTACGCTCCGGCGACGCGCACGCACCCCGGAAACCCCCATGCCCGCCCGACGAAGGAGCCCCGCCATGAGACGCTTCGCTCTCCTCGTTCTCTGCCTCACCGCGCCCGCGTTCGCCGCCGAGCCGCCCGCGCCCTTCGCCCTCCGCGACGCGGACCGCGTCGTCTTCTACGGCGACAGCATCACGCAGGAGGGCGGCTACGGCCGCTTCGTCGAGGAGTACGTGAGAACCCGCTTCCCGCAGTGGGACGTCCGCTTCTACAACGCGGGGGTCGGCGGGGACACGGTGCGGGGCGGCGGGGCGGGTCCGATAGACGTCCGCCTCGAGCGTGACGTGATCGCTCTCCGGCCCACGGTCGTCACGATCATGCTCGGCATGAACGACGGGGGCTACAAGCCGTTCGACCCCCAGACCCTCGCGGCCTTCGGCGAGGGCTACCGGGCGATCGTGGCGAAGCTGCGGGAGTCGCTTCCCGGTGTCCGGCTCACCTTCATCCGCTCTTCGCCCTTCGACGACGTTTCCCGGCCGCCGCAGTTCGCCCCCGGCTACGACGACGCGCTGCGGCGCCTCGGCTGCTACGTCACGACCCTGGGCGCGGACGAGAAGGCGACGGTGGTGGGCTTCCGCGACCCGGTGAACGCGGGCATCGCCGCCGTCCTGAAGGAGAACCCCGACCTCGCGCGGCAGGTCGTGCCCGACCGGGTGCACCCCGGCCCCGCTGGTCACGTCGTCATGGGCGCCACGCTGCTGCGCGCCTGGAACGCGCCATCCCTCGTGACCCGCGTCGAGATCGACGCGGCGGCGCGGCGGATTGTCGCGACCGAGAACACGGAGGTGAGCGGGCTCACCGCCGAACGCGACGGCCTCTCGTGGACGCAGCTCGACCGCGCGCTGCCGCTGCCGATCAGCTTCGAGGACGCCGGGACCGAGCTGGCGCAGCGGGCCGGGGCAGGTCTCGAGAGCCTCGACCGGCAGCCGCTCGTCGTGACCGGACTTCCTGCCGGCCGTCTCGAGCTCAAGATCGACGGACAGACGGTCGGCACGTTCACCGACACGGAGCTGGCGAAGGGCCTGAACCTCACCCGCTACAACACGCCGATGCGCTGGCAGGCGTACGCGGTGAAGTGGTCGATCGGCAGCGGGCACGAGGCGCAGCGCGTCCGGCGGGAGCTTCTCGCCGCCGCCGCGAACGACCCTTCGTTGAAGGCCACCGCGGAGGCCCTCGCCCGGCACGACGAAGCCG
>JBGPQQ010000077.1:0-10162 GCA_041489115.1 Vicinamibacteria bacterium
CCCAGAGGGTTTCGCGCCGTCGGTTCCTGGGCGTCACGGCCGGCGTGGCCGCCGCCGCGTCCGCGGGCCCGGCCGCGGCTTCCCCCGGCGAGCCGGCGGACGCGGGCCGGGCGAAGAACGGCTCCGCGCCGTGGTTTCTCCGTACCCGCCGATGGGTGCAGACCAACCTGAACGAGCAGGACCCCGCCACGTACGACGCGGCGCTCTGGGCGGACTACTGGGCGCGCGTGCGGGCGCAGGGTGTCATCGTGAACGCCGGCGGGATCGTCGCCTTCTACCCGACACGCCTGCCCTGGCACCACCGCGCGCTGGCGCTCGACGACCGGGACCTCTTCGGCGAGATCCTGGGCGCCGCGCGGCGGGCGGGCCTCACGGTCCTGGCGCGCATGGACTCGACCCGCACCTACGAGGAAGTTCTTCGCGACCACCCCGACTGGTTCGCCCGCGACGCGAACGGCCAGCCGTTCCGGGCCGGCGATCTCTGCACGGTCTGCGTGAACGGTCCGTGGGTGAGCGAGTGTGTGCCCGCCATCCTGCGCGAGATCGGCGAGCGCTACCGTCCCGACGGCTTCACCGACAACAGCTGGAGCGGGCTGGGCCAGAGACAGGTCTGCTACTGCGACCACTGCCGGGAGGCCTTCCGCGGCGCGACCGCGCTCGACCTCCCTGCGCGCGTGGACTGGGACGACCCCGCCTATCGCGCGTGGATCCGCTGGAGCTACGCGCGGCGGACGGAGATCTGGGACGCGTACAACGCCGTGACCCACGCGGCGGGCGGGCCGGACTGCCACTGGCTCGGGATGTGCCAGGGCGACCCGTCGCGGATGTGCGAGGACTTCCGCGATCCGAAGGCCATCTGGTCGCGCAGCCCGATCGTGATGCTCGACTGGCAGGCACGCCGGACGGGCGAGGGATTCCAGACGAACGCGGCGGCCGGGAAGATCGTCCACGGCGTCCTCGGCTGGGACAAGCTGGTCCCCGAGAGCACGGCGCTCTACCTGGGCCCGACACGGCCGATGTTCCGCAAGGCGGCGAAGCCCGAGCCGGAGGCGCGGCTCTGGGCCGTCTGTGGGATGGCGGCCGGCATCCAGCCCTGGTGGCACCACCTCGGTGCGGGCCAGGACGACCGGCGCCAGCTGCGCACGGCCGAACGGCTGTCGCGGTGGCACGCCGAGAACGAGGCGTACCTCGTCGACCGGGCGCCGGTCGCCACGGTGGGGGTCGCGTGGTCGGAGACGAACGTCGACTGGTACGGCCGAGGGGAGTCGGCGAACCGGGCCGAGGCGCCGTTCGCAGGCATGGCCGAGGCGCTGCAGCTCCACCGCGTCCCCTGGCGGGCCGTCCACGCCGACCACGTCGAGCGCGATGCGCCGGAGCTGGACGTGCTCGTCCTTCCGAACCTCGCCGCGATGTCGGACGCTCAGTGCGTGGCCGTGCGGCGGTTCGTGGAGGCGGGAGGCGGGCTCGTGGCCACGGGCGAGACGAGCCTCTACGACGAAGAGTGGCGACGGCGCGCCGACTTCGCGCTGGCGGAGCTCCTCGGCGCTCACGCCACCGGCGAGCACCGCGGCTCCGACGGCGGCCCGGCCGCGTCGCAGTGGGCGAGATGGGGGGGCCACAGCTACCTGCGACTGGCCGCGAGCGGGGAGCGTGCGCCAGCGCTCGGGGGCTTCGAGGACACCGACCTCCTGCCCTTCGGCGGGCGCGTCGAGATCGTGCGGGCGGACTCGGGCTCCGCGGTGCCGCTCACGCTCGTGCCGGACTCGCCGCAGTCGCCCCCCGAGAACGTCTGGATGCGCGAGGCGCGGACGGAGATTCCCGGCCTCGTTCTCGTCGCCACCGCGGACCGCGGCCGGGTGGCCTACCTGCCCGCGGACCTCGACCGCTGCTTCGGCCGCGACCGCATCCCCGACCACGGCCGCCTGATCGCGAACCTCGTCCGCTGGGCCTCTCGCCGGCCCATGCCGCTGGAGGTTGAGGGCCCCGGCCTCCTGGACGTCCACCTCTTCCGTCAGCCCGGCCGGCTGGTCCTCCACGTCGTCAACCTGACGAACCCGGCGGCGTTCCGGCCGTACGCCACGGAGCTGTACCCGGTCGGCCCTCTCCGTGTGCGCGTGGCGAAGCCGGAGGATCTCGCGCCCGTCCGGGCCCGCCGGCTCGTGGCGGGGGGCGAGGCTCCCTGCGCGTTCGAGGGCGGCTGGATCACGCTGAGCCTCGAGAGGATCCTCGACCACGAGGTCGTCGTCCTGGAATAGTCGCCAACCCATTGACGCGTCCCGGGTTGGTTGCTAGCCTCCGTTCGGTGCAACCCCGCCCGGCGGGGTTTCGTACATTCTCGATGGTGCGGGTGCCGGGCCGGCCTGGTCGCCCGAGAGGAGAAGCCGCCATGTTCAGCCGTATCGCGAACCTCTTCAAGGGGTTCCTGAGCCTCTTCATCTCCGGCCTGGAGCGGCAGAACCCCAGGGCCCTGATCGAAGCGGAGAAGGAGAACCTGCGCACGCAGATCGCGCGCTTCAACGACAACCTCGCCAACCACGCCGGCTTCTGCGAGCGGCTGCTGCGCCAGGTGAAGAACCTCGAGACGCAGGAGCGCGACCTCGCGGCCAAGGCGGCGGCCAACCTCAAGGTCGGCAACCGCAACGCGGCGGGGCAGTACGCCCTCCAGCTGAAGACGGTGAAGGACCAGCTCGACGAGAACCGCAAGCAGCTCGAGGCGGCCGAGGCGACCTTCAAGAAGCTCGTCCAGGCCCGCGCCGTGTCCGTGCGCGACGCGCAGCAGAAGATCGAGAAGCACAAGCGGAGGATGACCGAGACGGAGATGCTCGAGGCCCAGGCCGAGCTGCAGGAGATGGCGACCGGCATGGTGTCCTCGATCGGTGGCTCGGGCGACACGCTCAACCGCGTCGAGGAGTACCTGACCGAGCGGCGCGACAAGGCGGCCGGGCGCGCGCGGGTGGCCGCCTCCACCATCGACACGAGCAAGGTCGAGCTGATGGAGGCCGAGCAGCAGGCCCTCGCCGACGCCGCCCTCACCGAGTTCGCCGCGGCGTACGGGCTCGAGGCGCCGCCCGAGAAGGCCGCCGAGGGTGCTTTGCCGGCGCCGCCCGCGGCGAAGGAGATGGGGCCGGAGAAGCAGGGTTGATCGGGGCCCGGACCGCCGGGGCCCGCTGAAGGAGAACGGAGAAGGCGATGGAAGAGCAACCGAAGGTCGGCCCGACCGCGCTCGGGAAGCTGGTCCTGTTCCTCTTCGTGCTGGCGTGCGTCGCCGGCGCCGCGTACTACTTCCGCGACCTCCTGGCCCCCGGGGGCCGGGGCGGCGGCAAGCAGGTGAACCTCGACGAGTTCAAGAAGGTCGAGGCGCCCGACGCCAAGGGCATCACCACGGTGAGCGAGTACAAGTACGTCCCCGGCGAGAAGCTCCCGCCGGTGAAGGGCGTCTCCGCCTACAAGTGGGACCCGCAGCAGAAGGTGGTCAACTTCCCGATCAACGTCTGGATCGGGTGGCTCCCCATCGTGGCCGCGAACGGTGGCTTCGCCCCGAACGCCGACTCGATCTTCGCGAAGAAGTACGGCTTCAAGGTCAACCTGAAGCTCATCGACGACCCGGTGGTGGCGCGCGACGCCTTCGCCGCCGGGGACAGCCACGTGCTCTGGGGCACCCTCGACATGATGGTGCTCTTCGCCCCCGACCTCATGAAGGACTCGCGGAGCGCCCCCCGCATCTTCCAGCAGGTCGACTGGTCCTCGGGCGGCGACGGCATCGTGGTGCGCGGAAACATCTCCTCGGTCGCCGCCCTCAAGGGCAAGACGATCGTGTACGCCCAGAACTCGCCCTCGCAGTACTTCATCAACAACCTGCTGCTGAACGCGGGCGTCCAGCCCTCGGCGGTGAGGCACAAGTTCACCGCCACCGCCTTCGAGGCGGCCGCCGCCTTCGTGGCCGACAAGTCGATCGACGCCTGCGTGTCGTGGGCCCCCGACATCTACAACATCCCGGAGAAGGTGAAGGGCACGCGCGTCCTCACCACCACCGCGGAGGCCAACAAGCTGATCGCCGACGTGTGGGCGGCCCGGGCGGACTTCGCGAAGGACCACCCGGACGTGATCAAGGGCCTCGCCGCCGGCATCTTCGACGGGATGGACCGCCTGAAGGACGCCACCCAGCGCGAGAAGGCCTACCAGTGGATGGCCGAGGGCTACGGCATGCAGGCCGACGAGGTGCGCGCCATGGCGAACGACGCGCACTCCACGAACTTCGCCGAGAACAAGGCCTTCTTCCTGAACGCGAACGACCCCGCCAACTTCGAGCGGACCTGGAAGAACGTGACCTTCGTCTACCGCGAGCTCGGCCTCCTCGACACCCCGATCCGCTTCGACGAGGTCATGGACTTCTCGGTCGTCCAGGACCTCGACAAGGCCGGCGCCTTCGCCCACCAGAAAGACGAGAGCCGCGCCACGTTCACCCCGACCAGCTACAAGAAGATGTCGGCCGAGTCGCCGATCCTCACCCAGACGATCCGCATCAACTTCTACCCGAACTCGGCGAACGTGTTCGAGCCGCAGCACGACGAGAACGGCAAGACGATCGCCAACACGCTCTACGACCCGAGCGTCGCCGCCACCCTCGAGAAGGTGGGCCGCCTGGTGGGTCAGTACGAGCGCGCGGTGGTGGCGGTGGTGGGCCACGCCGACTCCTCCATGAAGGGGAAGGGCACCCGTTTCGAGGACGTGAAGCAGCTCTCCACCGACCGGGCCGAGGCGGTGAAGCAGGCGCTGGTCAAGAAGTACAACTTCGACCCGAACAAGTTCACGGTCGAGGGCAAGGGCTGGGACGAGCCGGCCGACCCCGACGACCCCGTGAACCAGGCGCTCAACCGGCGCGTGGAGATCTCGGTCTACCCGCCGGAAGCGAAGTGACGACCGGCGCGTCGACTGGCGGCTCCCCGCCCCCGAGGCGGGAGCCGCCGGTCGTGTCCGCCCGCGCGGGACTCCTGCGGATCCGCGAGGAGCTGCCGGCGTGGCAGGTCTGGCTGCTGGGGATCGTCCCGGTGGCGGGTCTGGTCCTGGTCTGGATGGCGGTGACGACCGGCGTGGCCGAGGAGCGCATCATCTCGCCGACGATCCTGCCGTCGCCGGCGGAGGTGGTGGCCTCTTTCCCGCTGCTCTGGTTCGAGCGGGCGCTGACGCGCAACCTCGCGGTCTCCTTCGTGCGCGTCGTCGAGGGGTTCGCGCTGGCAATCGTGGTGACCTTCCCCCTCGGCGTCCTGATGGGGGCCTTCACGAAGGTCAAGGCGGCCTTCACCCCGCTCACGATCTTCGGCGCCTACCTGCCGATCCCCACGCTGGTGCCGCTCACCCTTTCGCTCTTCGGCACCGGCGAGCTGCAGAAGGTCATGTTCCTGGCCCTGGCCTTCTCCATCTACCTGATCCCGCTCTTCGTGGCAGCGGTGGACGCGGTGGACGACACGTACCTGAAGACGGCTTACACGCTGGGCGCGACGAAGGGCCAGGCGGTGAGCCGGGTGCTGCTGCCGATCTCCTGGCCCGACATCTGGCACGCCATGCGCCTCGGCTTCGGCGTGGGCTGGAGCTACATCCTGCTGGCGGAGATGGTGGACGTGGGCCGCGGGCTCGGCGGGATCATCATCACGTCGCAGAGGCGCGGTCCGCGCGAGCACATCTACCTCGTGCTCGTGTTCATCGTGATCGTCGCCTTCCTGACCGACCGGCTGTGGGCCGCGGTCGGGCGGCTGCTCTTCCCCTACCGGGAGGCCAGGCGATGAGCACCCTGCCCCCGGTCATCGAGTTCAAGGGCGTCACCAAGACCTTCAACCCCGGCGGGCCCGCGCAGTACACCGCGCTCAAGGACATCAACTTCCGCATCGACGACATCCCCGACTACGGGGAGTTCATCGCGATCGTCGGCCCCTCCGGCTGCGGCAAGTCCACGATCCTCAACCTCATCCACGGCTTCTCGGACGTGTACCCGCCGACCACCGGCGAAGTCCTCGTGCGCGGGCGGAAAGTGGCGGGCCCGGGGCGCGACCGCGGGATGATCTTCCAGAGGTACAGCTCGTTCCCGCACCGCACGGTGCTCGAGAACGTGACCTTCGGTCTCGAGCTGAACCAGGGCGAGCTCGGGCTCTCCGGCTCGGACCGCGAGGCCCACGCCCGCGAGTGGGTCCGGAAGGTCGGCCTCGGCGGCCACGAGAAGAAGTACCCGCACCAGCTCTCGGGCGGGCAGCAGCAGCGTGTGGCGATCGCCCGCTCGCTGGTGCTGAAGCCGCAGATCATCCTGATGGACGAGCCGTTCTCGGCGCTCGACGAGCCGACCCGCCTCGATATGCAGCGGCTGATCATGGACCTGTGGCACGAGGTCGAGGCCACGGTGGTCATCGTGACCCACTCCATCGCGGAGGCGGTGTACCTCGGCGACCGGGTGTGGGTGATGGCGGCGGGGCCGGGCCGCATCGCGCGCGAGTTCAAGGACGGCATCCCGAAGACGCGCGACGCCGATCCCATGGCCGTCCAGGAGACCGCGGCCTTCAAGGCGGCGGTGGCCGAGATCGGGAAGGCGTTCCGCGAGGTCGAGGGCCGGCGGTGAGGCGGAGCTGAGCATGGCGGACGGGCCGGCGTCCTACTGGGACTACGTGAAGGCCGCGTTCTGGCGCCCGATGCGCTCGCGGGTGCTGGGGGCGATGCCGCTCACCCAGATGCTGCTCGTCTCGTTCGGCCTCGCCGGGTTCTTCAACCCGGGCTTCTGGCTGCTCGGCCTCGCCGGGGTCGTGGCCTTCGTGGGTGGGCGCTCGGCGAGCGCGCGCTTCCAGAAGCTCGTCGAGGCCGAGCGCCTCGCCGCGCGCGCCGGAAGCGCCGAGGACCGGATGAAGGCCGCCTACGACCGGCTGGAGCCGGCGTCGCAGGCCCGCTACCGGGCGCTCGTGGTCGTCTGCCGCGAGGTCCTCGGCCTCGGCGCCGCGCCGAGCGACGGCGGCGTGACCGACTTCCGGGCCGGCAACCTGAACCAGATGCTGTGGCTCTTCCTGCGCCTCCTCGCCTCGCGCGAGGCGATCACGGACACGCTCGCCCGGGTGGAGCGCCGCCAGCTCGAGGCCGGGATCGGCAGCCTGAAGACGCGTCTCGCCGCCGCCGGCGACCCCGAGGGGCCGCTCGCCCGCTCGCTCAAGGCGACGATGGAGATCCAGGAGAAGCGCCTCGCCAACCTCGACACGGCCACGAACAACCTCGCGGTGATCGACGCCGAGCTCGAGCGCATCGAGCAGCAGGTGCGCCTCGTGCGCGAGGAGAGCGCGATCGTCGGCTCGCCGGAGGCGCTCTCGGCGCGGCTCGACTCGGTGTCGGCCACCCTCAGCGAGACCTCGCGCTGGATGGACCAGCACGCGGAGCTGTTCACGGACATGGCCACGGCCGACCTCGACGCCGGCACCGTCCCCTCCCTGCCGCTCGCGCCGGAGGAGCCCGAGGAAGAGGGGGCCACCCCGCGCCGGCCGCCGCCGCGGGCCCGGGAGAGGCTCCGATAGGCCTCCCCAGACGCCGTTCGCTACCCGGACCCGGCTCGACGCTCGACGGCGGAGAACCAGGCTTCCATCATTCCCAGGTAGGCTCGCAGGCGGCCGTAGATCTCGTCGGCGAGAGGCTCGTTGTACGTGTGCACGGTGAGGTTTCGATCGCGCACCATCTCGAGACCGAGCCGGGCTGACGCAGCCTTCGGGTCACCTCTTCCACGGGATGCCTTCCCGCTCCACGCGCTCCCGGAGCGCCGGGTCGGCGGAGGAGAGGTCGACCAGCTCCACGGGGCTCAGCACGAGGCTGCTCTCGAGCGCGTCGTCGATCCGGGCGAGAATGTCCGGGGGCAAGGTCGATGTCCGAGGCCCTGCTCCCCGCCCCCCGGGCGCGCGATCCGAACAGCCATACTCGCGCTCTATGAGAGCCGAGACCCTGGAGGACGATCCGCCTCACCTCGTCGATGTCGGCTCGAAGACGACCGTCGGCGAACGCGGTATCGCCGTGCACCGTGGTCATTCATCAGGATTATAGGACGGTCCGTGCGCTCAGGGGGCCGGGGACGTCAAGGTCTGGGATAATCCGATCCGGCGAGGAGGACGGGATGGGAGAAGCGGTCGCGGGTGTCGGCCTTCCGGCGTGGGCGGAGGAGATGCGCCAGGTCTTCAAGGCCGGCGCCACCAGCCAGTTCGTCCTCCACGGCAACGTCTTCGATCTGGTGCCGGCGCCGGACGGCAAGGGCGGGACCGACTGGGTCTCGCTCACCGATTTCCTGGCCGGAACGATGTTCCGCTGGTACGACGTCATCGTCCGGTACGATCGCGGCTACGGCCTGCGGGTGACGCCTCCAGACCGGCCGCTGACCCGCGAAAGCGGGAAGACGAGCGGTGCTGACACCGTCGACCCCGGCAAGGGCGTACGCGAGGTGTTCAGCTTCCTCCAAGGAGTCGATGCCTTCCGCGGGGCGCCCGGTGCATACGACGCCGTTGCCCAGCAGCAGGACAAGCTCGACTTCCGCGGGCAGCTTCCCCGCGACCCGAAGCGGGCTCTGGAGATCATCGACCGCATCCTGGCCTTTGCGCGCACGCGGAAGAGGGTCGAGGGTGACAAATCCATACCGAGCCCGCTCAAGGTCGCGGTGATCCTCGACTACGCGCACTTCATCGCCCCGCAGGGTGACCCCATCTACGTCGCCGACCTCAGCCAGACGCTCATCCAGATCCACGGGTGGGCCGCCAACCCGAGCCTGACCCGTGACGACGTATCGATCGCAACCGTTCTCGTGAGCGAGAACCTGCTCGACCTCAACCGCAGCCTGGTCGAGAGCCCATACAACACGAAGATCCGTGTCCCGCTGCCCTCCGCCGAGGAGATCCGTCCCTTCGTGGCGGACCTCGTCCCCGACTCGACGGAGTTCGAGAAGGCGTCCGAGGTCACGCGGGACGTGCTGGCCGAGAAGCTCGTGGGCCTCTCGCGCGTCTCCGTTCGCACCCTGGTGAAGCGCGCGCTCACGAGCGGTGAGCGCATCACCGGGGCCTACCTCACCCGGATGAAGAAGGAGCTCATCGAGAAGGAGGCTGCCGGCCGCCTCGAGTTCCTCGAGTCCGCGCGCACCCTCGACGACGTGGCCGGCCACGACGAGGCCAAGGCGTGGCTGCGCGAGGACGCGGTTCTCCTGAAGCGCGGGCGGACGATGGCCATCCCGATGGGCTACCTCCTCACCGGCCGGATCGGCACCGGCAAGACGTACCTCGTCGAGTGCCTGGCCGGCGACATCGGCATCCCCTGCGTCGAGATGAAGAACTTCCGTGAGAAATGGGTGGGGGCGACCGAGGGCAACCTGGAGAAGGTCTTCTCGATCCTCCATGCGCTCGGGCAGGTGATCGTCTTCGTGGACGAGGCCGACCAGATGACGGGCAAGCGCGGCGGGGGAGACTCCGACTCCGGCCTCTCGGGGCGCGTCTACGGGATGCTCGCCAAGGAGATGTCGGACACGAAGAACCGCGGCAAGATCATCTGGATCTTCGCCACCTCGCGGCCCGACCTCGTCGAGGTGGACCTCAAGCGCCAGGGGCGCCTCGACGTCCACATCCCGCTCTTCCCGCCGGGGGACGCGGCCGGCCGGGCCACCCTCTTCGCGGCGATGGCGCACAAGCTCAAGCTCCCGATCAAGCCCGAGGAGCTGCCGCCGCTGCCCGACAACGACCAGATCGGCGGCAACGAGATGGAGGGCATCCTCGTCCGCGCCCTGCGGGTCCACGAGACGGGCGCGGACGCGGAGGAGCGGGGCCAGGGCAAGGCGAAGGTGCTGCGCGCGTGCATCGAGGAGGCGATCGCGGACTTCCGCCCCTCGGCCCACGTCGAGCGGCTCGAGCTCATGGACCTGCTCGCGGTCAAGGAGTGCACCGACACCCGCTTCCTGCCGGAGCGCTTCCGCAAGCTCTCGCTCGCCCAGGTCAACGCCCGCATCGAGGCCCTGAAGACCGCGATCGGGGAGTAGGGGTCACTCCCGCTCGGGGGCCTGGGCGGCCTCCCACAGCTCCTCGTACTTGGCGCGAACCGAGCCGTCGAGGGAAGCGGCCAGGTCCCGCGGCAGCGAGAGAGCCCGGACGAGCTCGAGCACGTCGGCGAGGTCCTTGAG
>JBGPQQ010000078.1:0-10091 GCA_041489115.1 Vicinamibacteria bacterium
CCGCCGCCTGCTCCACCTCTCCGGCTGCGCCGGAGCGTTCGCCGCGCTGGGCGGGCCTGACGCCGAGGCCCAGGCGCCGCCCCCTTCGGAAGGTCCCCCCATTTCAGGGGGCAAGCCGGCCGACGACCTCCCCGCCCCGGTCCGTGCGCTGCAGCCGATGACGGACGGCGTCGCGCCGATCACCGTCGACGAGCACCGCGCGCGGCTCGCCCGCGCGCAGAAGCTCCTCGTCGAAACCGGTCTCGACGCGATAGTCGTGGGGCCCGGGTCGAGTCTCAGCTACTTCACCGGCGCCGACTGGGGCCTCTCCGAGCGCTTCCTCGGCACGGTGGTGGGCCGCGCGGGCGACCCGGTGTGGGTCGTCCCGGCCTTCGAGAAGGGCCGCGCGCTCGAGCAGGTCCGCCTCGGGACGGACGTGCGCGCCTGGCAGGAGGACGAGTCGCCGTACACGCTCGTCGCGCGGGCGCTCACCGATCGCCGGGTCTCGACGGGGCGCGTCGGCATCGAGGAGACGATGCCCTTCGCCTTCTCCGACGGGGTCGGCCAGGCCCTGCCCGCCGCGCGCCTGGCGAGCGCGACGCCGGTCACCGCGGGCTGCCGCATGGTGAAGGACGCCCACGAGCTCGCGCTCATGCGTCGCGCCTGCGCGATCACGCTCACTGCCTACCGCGCGGTCTTCGCGTCGCTCGCCGAAGGCCAGACCGTCGCCGAGGTCTCCGACTGGTTGGCGGCCGCCCACCGCCGGCTCGGCGTCCGGGGCGGCGCGCTCGTCCTCTTCGGGCCCGACGCTGCCTTCCCCCACGGCACCACGAAGCCGAAGACGCTGCAGAAAGGCGACGTCGTACTCGTCGACGGCGGGTGCCGAATGCACGGCTACTCGAGCGACATCACGAGAACCGCCGTGTTCGGGGCCCCGCCCACCGATCGCCAGCGGCGGGTGTGGGACCTCGTGCGGAAGGCGCAGGCGGCGGCTTTCGACGCCGCCCGGCCCGGAGTCGAGTGCCAGGCGATCGACGTGGCCGCGCGCAAGGTGATCGAAGACGGCGGCTTCGGGCCCGGGTACGCCTACCTCACGCACCGCCTCGGCCACGGCATCGGGCTGGACGGCCACGAGCGGCCGTACATGGTCCGCGGCAACACCACGAAGCTGACCGCCGGCATGACCTTCACCGACGAGCCGGGCGTCTACGTCCCCGGCGAGCTGGGGATCCGACACGAGGACACCGTCGCGGTGACAGAGAGCGGCTGTGAGAACCTGGCGCCGAAGTGGTCGGGCTCGCCCGATGAGCCGGCGGTAGTGTGAGTCAACCTCGAGACCGCCGGCGGCTCTCGAAGCTCCAGAAGGCGCGCGGCGAGACGATCGCGACCTCCTCGTAGCTTCCGAGATCCAGCAGGTCCCTGTCGCCCGTGACGACGGCTTCGCATCGGCCTGCGATCGCCGTGCTAATACAGGTCGCTTCGTGGGGCAAGGGACACAACCGTGGCCCCGAGGAGCCGGCGGTGGTGTGAGCCGACCGCGCCACTCCTAGCCGAGGATGGCGCTGAGAGCTCAGGCCGGCTGCGAGAACCTCGCGCCGAGGTGGTCGGGAACGCCGGAGGAGCCGGCTGTCGCATGAAGGCCGACGCCTCTCAGCGCCAGTTCTCGACCTTCAGGCCCTTCACCCGCCCGAACTCCGCGACATTGTCGGTGACAACGGTCAGCCCACGCGAGAGCGCGTGAGCGGCGATGAGCATGTCATTCGGGCCGATGGGCATGCCGGCCGCCTCGAGCTGAGCCCGCAGCCGGCCGTACGCCGCGGCGGCGCGAAGATCGAAGTCGAGGCACTCGATCTCGTCGAGCAGCGCGTCGATGCGCGCGTGGTTCGTCCGTCGACGGGCACTGTGGTCGGCTCCGTACCGAAGCTCCGCGACCACCACCGAGCTCAGACACAGATCCTCCGGCGAGGACCTCTGGACGCACGCGACGACCTTCGCGTATCGCCCCGTCAAGTAGTCGACACAGGCGTTCGTGTCGAGGAGAAAGCCCATGGCTCACCCGAGCTTGGGCCCCGGCTCGACGGCCGGCGGCTCCGGTGGATACGGGAAGTCCTTGGCTGATCCGGCCAGGGCCAGGAACCGTCGGCTGAAGGCCCTTCGCGCATGCTCCAGGACGACCCGTTTCCCCTCGCGCCTGATGAGCACCTCCGTCTGCCCCTGGAAGCGGTAGGCTCGAGGAAGCCTCACCGCCTGGCTACCGCCCGTCTTGAAGAGCTTGGCCCGGTCTGCCATCTCGATCCTCCAGCGTCAAGTATATATGACCTGTAGATACAACACCAGCGAAAGGCCGCGCCCAGCCGACCCGGCGACCCCTACGCCTCGCGGCGCAGCATGACGATCGTGCGGTCGTCGCCGAAGGGGGTGCCATCGACGAACACCTCGACCGCGGTCTCGATCGCCACCGCGAGGGCCACCAGAGGCTCCTGCGCGTACTTCTGCACGACGGCCTGCAGGCGGTCGAGGCCGAACTCGTCGCCCTTCGGGTTCGCCGCCTCCGTGATCCCGTCGGTGTAGAGCATGAAGAGGTCCCCGGGGCCGAGGGTGATCTCCATCTTCTCGTACTCGACCATGGGGAAGAGCCCGAGCGGCAGGCCGGTCGCCTCCAGCCTCTGCACGCTCCCGTCGGCCCGGACGAGAAGCCCGGGGTTGTGGCCGGCGTTCGTGTAGGAGAGGCGGCCGGAGCCCGGGTCGAGGGCGGCGATGAACGCGGTCACGTAGCGCTCGGGCGGCGTCTTCATGAAGAGCCGCCGCGAGACCTTCGAGCAGAGGAGGTCGGGCGGATGGCCCACCTCGATCGGGCCCATGAGGAGGGCGTCGAAGGACGCGGCGAGGAGCGAGGCCGCCATCCCCTTGCCGGACACGTCGGCGATGACGATGACCTGCTCGTCGCCCTCGTCGCGGCCCAGGAACTCGTAGAAGTCCCCCGACACCGCGCGCGAGGCGTCGTTCGTCGCGAATACGGAGTAGCCGGGGATCTCCGGGAGATGATCGGGCAGGAGGGCGAGCTGGATCTGCCGGGCGAGGGCCATCTCCTTCTCGAGCTCGCGACGCCGCGCCCCCTCTTCCGCCAGGGAGAGGTTTCGGATGCGCAGGGCGGCCACCGAGCCGAGGGCGGTGAGAAGCTCCAGGTCCTGCTCGGCGAAGCGCCGGACGTGGATCCGCGAGCTGAGCACGATCATCCCCAGGATGCCCGCCGAGTCGAGGAGAGGCGCCGCGATCAGGCTGCGCACGCCGGAGCTCATGATGCTGTCGGCGGCGGCGAAGCGCTCGTCGGTCTGCGCGTCGAGCACGAGCGCGGCCTGGCCCTTCTCCGCCACCTCGCTCTCCAGACTGCGCGAGTAGAAGAAGTCGCCGCGCGCGGAGGGCAGGCGGCGGCTGGCCGCACGCTCCAGGCCCCCGAGAGGCTTCTTCAGGAAGATGACTGCCTCCTCGGGGCCGAGGTGGGCGAAGGTGCGGTCGAGGACCGCCTCGAGGAGCTCCTCGAGCGACAGCGTCGTGGCGAGCGCCCGGTGGACCTCGTTCAGCATCTTGAGCCGGCCGGCGGACTCGCGCTCTGCTGCCGCAAGCAGCTCCGAGGCCGAGCGCAGGACGATCGTGTCGGACGAGCTCGTCTTCAGCCCGTCCTCGGCTTTCGGCCGGGAGGGCTCGGCGTCGAAGCCCTCGATCGCGATCACGGTCTCCGAGAGCTTGACGAGGTCGCCCGCGCTCACCCGGGCGGGCACGGCGAGCGGCCGGCCGTTCAGGAGCGTGGTGTTGCGCGAGCCGAGATCCTCGACCATCCACCCCTCGCCCTCGCGGTAGAACCGGGCGTGCTGGCGCGAGAGGAACCGGTCGGACAGCACGAGGTCGGCCTTCGAGGACCGGCCCACGACGAGCGTGTCGCTCTCGCAGAGGTGCTCGAACGGCTCGCCGATCGGGGGCATGACGCGGAGGCGGAGCGGGATCGGGATCATCGTGCGCAGCGGCGGGGGACGCGCGATCGTAGCACGGCGCGCTCGCCGTTTCCGTGGTAGCTTCCCGGCCGAAGGAGGCCCGTACGTGTTCAGCCTGCCCCGCCGCGTTCTCCCCGTCGTGGCCCTCGCCGCGCTGCTGCGGCTCCCCTCCCCCGCCGGGGCGGAGGACGACCCGGCCGACCGCTACCGCGAGGCCGCCGGCCGCATCCTCGGCCGCGCCCTCGTGGACGAGGGCGCCTGGACGAAGCTCGAGCACCTCACCACGCGCATCGGCCACCGCCTGAGCGGGTCGCCGGGGCTCGAGAAGGCGATCGCGTGGGCGCACGAGGGGATGAAGGCGGAAGGTCTGGAGGGCGCGCGGCTCCAGCCGGCGAAGGTGCCCCGGTGGGTGCGGGGGCGCGAGGGAGCGCGGGTCGTCTCGCCGGTCGAGCGGGATCTGCCGATCCTCGGCCTGGGCATGAGCGTCGGCACGCCGAAGGAGGGGATCACCGCGCCGGTCGTCGTCGTGCGCAGCTTCGAAGAGCTGAAGGCGCTCGGCCGCGAGAGGGTCGAGGGCCGGATCGTCGCCTTCGCGCCCGACTGGGAGGGCTACGGCCGGACGGTGCGCTTCCGCAGCTCCGGCGCCTCGGCCGCGGCGAAGCTGGGTGCGGTGGCCGTCCTGGTGCGCTCGGCCACGGGCCGGTCGATCGCCTCGCCCCACACCGGCACCCTCGGCTACGAGGCGGGGGTGCCGCGGATCCCGGCGGCGGCGATCACGGTCGAGGACGCGGAGTGGCTCGGGCGGATGGCGGCGGCCGGCGAGACCGTCACCGTGTCCCTCTCCATGGAGGCCCGGTTCGAGGGCGAGGCCGACTCGGCCAACGTGGTCGCCGAGATCCGCGGGAGCGAGAAGCCCGACGAGGTCGTCGTCATGGGCGGCCACTTCGACTCGTGGGACGTGGGCCAGGGCGCGCACGACGACGGCTGCTCCTGCATGGCCGCGTGGGAGGCGCTCACGATCCTGAAGGAGCTGGGGCTCCGGCCCCGGCGCACGCTGCGGGTCGTCTTCTGGACCTCGGAGGAGAACTCGGGCAACGGCGGCAAGGCCTACCGCGAGGCCCTCGGCGGCGACGTCGCGAGCCACGTCGCGGCCATCGAGATGGACGGCGGGTGCGAGCGTCCCGTGGGCTTCGGCTTCAGCGTGACGAAGCCCGGCACGCCCCCGCCGTCGCGCCGCGGCGGCGGGCCCGGAGAGCCCGAGGACCCCGCGGCCCAGAAGGCCCTCGCCACGCTGCGGCGGATCGGGTCGCTCTTCGGCGGCATCGACGCGGCGTCGGTGAAGTGGGGCGGGGGGGGGGCCGACATCTCGCCGCTCATGCGCGACGGCGTCCCCGGCCTCTCGCTCGACACGGTCGGCGAGCACTACTTCGACTGGCACCACACCCACGCCGACACGATCGACAAGGTGGACCCGGCCGACCTGCGCCGCGCGGTCGGCCTTTTCGCGGCGATGGGCTACGTGCTGGCGGACCTGCCGGAGCGGCTGGTAGGGATATAGAATCCAAGTCGGACCAAGGAGGAGCTTCATGGCTACGGACCGGAACGAGATGAGCCGGCGTCAGTTCACAGCGACCACGTCGTTCGCCGCCGCGGCGGTCGTGGCCGGGGGGGCGAAGCGGGTACTCGGGGCGAACGACCGGGTGGTGCTCGCCTCGATCGGCATCCGCGGGCAGGGCGACTCCCTGAAGCAGGGGTTCGCGAAGCTGCCGGGCGTCGAGATCAAGACGCTCTGCGACATCGACGAGAACCTCTTCGCGATGCGCGCGAACGACCCGGAGCTGAAGGACGTCCCCACCTTCAAGCCGGGTTACCAGAAGGACCTGCGCCGGGTGTTCGAGGACAAGGACATCGACGGCGTCATCGTCGCCACCCCGAACCACTGGCACGCCCTCGCCACGATCTGGGCGCTGCAGGCGGGCAAGCACGTCTACGTCGAGAAGCCGGCCTCCCACACGGTCTGGGAGGGGCGCAAGATGGTCGAGGCCGCCCGCAAGTACGGGAAGATCGTACAGGTCGGCACGATGAACCGCAGTCGCCCCGCGGTGCGCCAGGCGATCCAGTTCATGCACGACGGCGGGATCGGCAAGGTCTACATGGCGCGCGGCCTCTGCTTCAAGTCGCGCCCAGGGATCGGGAAGTACCCCGACGGCTCCATCACCGACGGCAAAGCCCACCACCTCAACGTCGAGGGCGGCCCGGTGCCCGACGGCGTGTGGGACGCCGCGTACCTCGCGAAGGTCGACTACGACCTGTGGCTCGGCCCGGCGCCGACCCGGCCCTTCAACCGCAACCACTTCCACTACAACTGGCACTGGCACTGGGCCTACGGCAACGGCGACACCGGCAACCAGGGCCCGCACCA
The DNA here is from genome assembly GCA_041489115.1 of Vicinamibacteria bacterium. Taxonomy (GTDB): domain Bacteria; phylum Acidobacteriota; class Vicinamibacteria; order Fen-336; family Fen-336; genus DATBSL01. The sequence continues at coordinate 6,391 of JBGPQQ010000078.1, forward strand.
GTTCGACCTCGCCCGCTGGGGCCTGAACAAGACCGAGCACCCGGTGAAGCTCTCCTCGACCGGCGGCTACTTCGGCCCGCCGGCCTCGCAGGAGACGCCGGACACGCACACGACGCTCTTCGAGTACGCGGACGGGACCGTGTTCGAGTTCGCGACGCGTGGCCAGTACACGAACGACGAGGGCACGCAGCGCATCGGCAACCTCTTCTACGGGACGAAGGGCTGGGTGTGGATCGACGGCGACGGCCGCAAGTGGCAGAGCTACTTCGGCCGGAAGAACGAGAAGGGGCCGGGCTCGGATGCCCCGCCGTCGCAGGGCGGAAGCGACCCGAACGTCCTCACCAGCCAGGAGGGGTTGCACTACCGGAACTTCGTGGACGCGATCCGCGCGAACGACCCGAAGATCCTCACCTGCGACGTCCTGGAGGGCCACCTGTCGGCGAGCCTCGCCCACATGGCCAACATCGCGTACCGGGTCGGGCGGCATCTGAAGTTCGACGGCAAGACGGAGACGTTCGTCGGGGACGCCGAGGCCGACAAGCTGCTCACGCGGCCGTACCGCGCGCCGTACGTGATCCCGGACAAGGTGTAGCCGCAGCGGCACCGGGGCGATGACCACGCTGACCGGCGCCAACTTCATCGGGGCGCGGGAGTCGCGCGACGGAGCGCGCGGCTTCCGCGCCGAGGACCCCGCGACCGGCGCCGCGCTCGAGCCCGCGTTCGCGGAGGCGACCCCGGCCGAGGTGGACCAGGCGGCCCGCGCGGCGGAAGCGGCCTTCGAGGCCTACGCCGCCCTGTCGCCCGCTCGAAGGGCTGCCTTCCTCCGCGCGATCGCCGAGGAGCTCGCCGGCCTCGGCGACGCGCTCCTCGCGCGCGCGCAGGCCGAGACGGCGCTCCCCCGCCCGCGCCTCGAGGGCGAGCGGGCGCGCACGGCCAACCAGGCCCGTCTCTTCGCCGACCTCGTCGAGGAGGGATCCTGGGTGGACGCGCGGATCGACCGCGCGCTTCCCGACCGCAAGCCGGTGCCGAAGCCCGACCTGCGCCGGATGCTCGTCGCGCTCGGGCCGGTCGCGGTCTTCGGCGCCTCCAACTTCCCGCTCGCCTTCTCGGTGGCCGGGGGCGACACCGTCTCCGCGCTCGCCGCGGGCTGCCCGGTAGTCGTCAAGGCACACCCGGCGCACCCGGGCACGTCCGAGCTCGCCGCGCGCGCCATCCTCGCGGCCGGGCGCGAGACCGGCATGCCGGACGGGGTCTTCTCGATGGTGCAGGGGCGGGGGACCGACGTCGGCCACGCGCTCGTGACGCACCCCGCGATCCAGGCCGTCGGCTTCACCGGCTCCTTCCGCGGCGGCAAGGCCCTCTTCGACGCGGCGGCCCGGCGCGAGCAGCCGATCCCCGTCTTCGCCGAGATGGGCTCGGCCAACCCGGTCTTCGTCCTCCCCGAGGCTCTCGCAACGCGCGGCGAGGAGATCGCTAAGGCCCTGGCCGCGTCGGTCACCCTTGCCTGCGGCCAGTTCTGCACGAACCCGGGGCTGACGCTCATCGCGCCCGGCGACGCCGCCGAGGCTTTCGTGTCCCGGCTCGGCGGGCTCATCGCCGGGGCCCCGGCCGGGACGATGGCCCACGCCGGGATCAAGTCCGCCTACGACGCCGAGCTCGCCGCCGTCGCCGCGATCCCGGGCGTCACCGTCGCCGCGCGCTCGTCGGGACGGGGGGCGAACGTCGCCACCGAGGCCCAGCCCGCCCTGCTCGTCACGGACGCGCGGGCTTTCGAGACGCACCGGCGGCTCGGCGAGGAAATCTACGGCCCGGTGACGGTCGCCGTCCGCTGCGGATCGAAGGAGGAGCTGCTGGCGAGCGCCCGGCGGTTGCGCGGCCACCTGACGGCCACCGTCCACGCCACGGAGCGCGACCTGGCCGGGTACGGCGCTCTGCTGCCCATCCTCACCCGCAAGGCGGGCCGCGTCGTGCTGAACGGCGTGCCGACGGGCGTCGAGGTCACGCACGCCATGCACCACGGCGGCCCGTGGCCCGCCACCACCGACCCCCGGGCGACCTCGGTCGGCACCGCCGCGATCCTGCGCTTCGTCCGGCCGGTGAGCTTCCAGGACGTGCCCGACGGGGCGCTGCCGGACGAGCTGCGGGACGCGAACCCGCGCGGAATCTGGCGGCTCGTCGACGGGCGGCTCACGAAAGACGCGCGGTGAGCGAAGCCGTCGCGTGGCCGGACCGCGTCGAGGTCGTGGACACTCACACCGAGGGCGAGCCGACGCGGGTCGTCGTCGAGGGCTGGCCGCCGCCCGAGGGGCGGACGATGGCGGAGCGGCGCGCGTTCCTGCTCGCACGCCAGGACCGGCTGCGTCAGGCCGTCGTCTGCGAGCCGCGCGGGCACGACGCGGTGGTCGGCGCCCTGCTGACCCCGCCGGTCGAGCCGGGCTCCGCGGCCGGCGTCGTCTTCTTCAACAACGCGGGCGCCCTCGGCATGTGCGGCCACGGCCTCATCGGCGTCGTGCGCACGCTGGAGTTCCTCGGCCGCCTCGCCCCCGGAGCCGTGCGCATCGACACGCCCGTCGGCACGGTCGGCGCGGAGCTGGAGCCGGACGGCGCGGTCACGATCGAGAACGTGCCGGCCTTCTGCCACGCGCGGGACGTGGACGTAGAGGTGCCGGGGCTGGGCCGCGTCACCGGCGACGTCGCGTGGGGGGGGAACTGGTTCTTCCTGACCGCGCTTCCCCACCTCCCCCTCGACCTCGCGAACGTCGCCGCCCTCACCGACGCCACGTCGCGCATTCTCGACGCCCTCCGCGCGCAGGCGATCACCGGCCGCGACGGGGGCGAGATCGACCACGTCGAGCTCTTCGGCCCGCCCCGCCGTCCCGATGCCGACTCGCGGAACTTCGTCCTCTGCCCCGGGCTCGCGTACGACCGCTCGCCGTGCGGGACCGGCACGTCCGCCAAGATGGCCGTCCTCGCGGCGCGGGGGAAGCTCGCGCCGGGCGAAAGGTGGCGGCAGGAGAGCGTCACCGGCTCGCTCTTCGAGGGCTGGCTCGAAGAGAAGGGCGGCGCCCTCGTGCCCCGCGTCCGGGGCCGCGCGTTCGTGACCGGGCGCGCGACGCTCTTCTTCGACCCCCGCGACCCCTTCCGCGAAGGCTTCACCGCGGCGCGCTGAGCCGATGAGCCCGCCCTCCGCGGTCGTGGTCGGCGCCGGGATCGTCGGCGCGGCCTGCGCGGAGGCGCTCGCCGAGGCGGGCTGCCGCGTGACCGTCCTCGAGTCGGCCTTCCCCGGCGCCGGCGCGACCGGGGCGGCGATGGGGCACCTCGTCGTGATGGACGACTCGGAGGCGCAGTTCGCGCTCACGTCCTTCTCCCGGCGCCTCTGGGCCGAGCGCGCCGCCTCCCTGCCGCCCGAGGTCGAGGACGACCCCTGCGGGACGCTGTGGGTCGCCGGGGGCGACGAGGAGATGGAGCACGTCCGGAGAAAGGCCGCGTTCTACGAGGCGCGCGGCGAGAGGGCCGAGGTCCTCGACGCCGCGGCGCTGCGGGAGGCGGAGCCACGGCTGCGGCCGGGCCTGGCGGGGGCGCTGTGGGTGCCCGGCGACCGCGTCCTCTACGCCCCCGCCGCCGCCCGCACTCTGCTCGAGGGCGCCCGGCGCCCCGGCGTCGAGGTCTGGGCCGGGCTGCGCGTCGAGGCGATCGAGCCC
>JBGPQQ010000079.1:0-10063 GCA_041489115.1 Vicinamibacteria bacterium
CGGCTTCCCGTTCCTGACCGTCGCGGCCCCGTCGGGCACCGTGGTCGAGCTGATGGCGCAGGAGTCCCACGACCCCGCCGGCCCCGCCTGGCTCGACACGCACCGCTTCAGCTGGACGCGCTTCACCTGCCGTGAAGGCGAGAACCGCTTCGAGAGCTTCGACTACGAGTCGCTCCGGTTCCTGCAGGTGCACGTGCACGAGGCCACGGGGCCGGTGCTCCTCCGCGACGTCGGCGTCCGCCGCCGGAGCTACCCCTGGCCGAAGGCCCCGAGCTTCGCCTGCGCGGAGCCGAAGCTCCAGCGCGTCTTCGAGGCCTCGTTCAACACGCTCGTCAATGCGGCGCAGGAGACGATCGTGGACGGCATGGGCCGCGAGCGCCAGCAGTACAGCGGCGACGGGGCGCACCTCCTGCACGCGACCCGCCTCGCCTGCGGCGACCGGCAGCTCGCCCGGCGCTTCCTGCGCACGTTCCCGATGGGCCAGACCCCGGACGGCTTCTTCCTCGACTGCTGGCCGGCCTTCGACCGCCTGAACCGCCTCGCGCAGCGGCAGGTGGGGGCGACGTCCTGGGGGCCGCTCCTCGACCACGGGGTGACCCTCGTCTACGACGCCTGGCGCCACTACCGGGAGTCGGGCGACACGGACCTCCTGCTCGACCTCTACCCGCGCTTCGTGCGCTTTGCCGACTACCTCCTCGCGCGGCGGGGCAAGGACGGCCTCCTCCCCGTCGAGGGCTGGGGCGTCCCCGCGGTCTGGATCGACAACTGCTTCCCGCGGCCCCGCCACAAGCAGTGCGCGTTCAACCTGTTCACCGCGGCGATCCTGAAGACCGCCCTCGCGCAGATCGCGGCCCTGGCCGGCGACTCGCCAGGGCAGAAGCGCTGGACCGCATCGGCCGACGCGCTCCTCGCCGCGGCGGTGCGCCGCTTCTGGAGCGCCGAGCGAGGCCTCTTCGTCGACAACCTGCCCTGGGAAGACGAGGAGGGCTCGGCCCGGCTCGACGACCGCTCGCTCGCGACCGCCCTCCTCTTCGACCAGTGTCCCGGAGGGCGGACGCGCGAGGCGGTCGCCGTGCTCGCCTCACCGCCCGCGTCGATGGGCCTCTCCTACCCGGCCAACTCCCACTGGCGGATGCAGGCCCTCGCCCGCCACGGCCGGATCGACGCGGTGCTGCGCGAGCTGCGCGAGCGCTGGGCCGTGATGCCGTCCGTCGTCTACAACAACACCACGTCCGAGGACTGGGCCGTGCGCCCCGACTCCTCCGACCAGTGGAGCCACTGCGCGGTCGGGCCCCTGTTCGTTCTCTACATGGACATCGCGGGCATCCGGCCGGGGACCCCCGGCTTCGAGAAGGCGGAGATCCGCCCGCAGCTCGGCGACCTGGCCGGCCTGGAGCTGACCGCCCACACGCCGCGCGGCCCGATCGTCTTCCGCGCCGAGGCGCAGGAGGAGGGGCACCGGGCGTGGGTGACGCTGCCGGCCGACTGCCCGGGCGAGCTGCTGCTGCCGGTCACCGAGGGGAAGGGCCTCGCGGTGACCGACGCCGATCGCGCGCTGGGCCTCGAGCGCTTTGCGCTCCCCGCCGGCCAGACGACGGCGTTCGACGTGCCGTCGGCCCATCCTGACCCTTCGGGGTAGGCCGACCGACCGTTGACATCATGATGCCTACTCGATAGCATCACGATGTGCGAACGACTCTGACTCTCGATCCGGACGTTCACGACCGGCTACAAGCCGAGATCCGCCGCTCCGGGAAGTCCTTCAAGGCGGTGGTGAACGAGTGCCTGCGCCTCGCCCTCACGAGCCGCCGCCGGGGTCGGGTCACGCAGCCGTCGTTCGAGATCTGCCCTCGTGACCTGGGAGAGCTGCGGCCCGGCCTCAGCCTCGACAACATCGGCGACCTGCTCGAGGCGGCCGAGGGGCCGATGCACCGGTGATTCTCGTCGACGCCAACGTCCTTCTCTACGCGTATCAGTCACGCTCCGAGCACCACCAACACTGCCGGGCGTGGGTCGAAGAGGCCTTCTCGGGCGAAGAGCAGGTCTGCCTGGCCTGGGTGACGATCCTCGCGTTCATCCGGATCAGCACGAGCCCGAGGATCTTCGAAGCCCCTCTTCGCATCACGGAGGCGGTCTCGGTGGTTTCGTCGTGGCTCGAGCGACCTGCGGTTTCCGTCCTCGAGGCAGGGGAGCAGTGCTGGGAGATCCTCCGCCACCTCCTCGTCGAGACACAGGTCTCGGGCCCGCTGGTCATGGACGCCTTCCTGGCTGCCCTCGCGCTCGAGAACGGGGCCACCCTCGTGACGACGGACCGCGATTTCACGCGGTTCGCGAAGCTGAAGGTCACGAACCCCGCGACCGGCTGAGCGGATCGACTACCGGAAGAGGTAGGTCAGCCCGAGGACCGCGTCCACGCGGGTCCGGTCGTTGATCCCGACCGTGCTCCATCCCGTTCCCAGGGAGCCCATCGGGGACGTGGCGTACATCGCGCGGCCCTCCGCGAAGAGGGCCAGGCTGCGCGAGAGGCGGTAGCGCAGTCCCGCACCCGCGCCGAGCTGCCCGAGGTCGCTCTGGACGGCGAGCGTCTGGTATCCGGCGCTCCCGGTGGTCACGACCGGCGTCATCCCGGAGTTGCCGTAGTGGGAGTACTGCGCCGTCGCCGAGAGATAGGGCGACAGGCGGCCGTCCGCGGTGAGCTCGTAGCGCAGCTGGGCGCCGGCGTTCGCGTAGAAGCCGCTGTAATCGGAGTAGCCGAGGCCGAGCCAGGGCCGCAGGCTCAACCCGTCGGTGACGTAGTAGGCGAAGCCGAAGCTCGTGGTGGGAGCGACCATGGCGTCGAGGCCGAAGGAGCCCCGGTTCGACTGCGCGAGAGCGGGGCTGGCCGCCGCCAGCGCGAGCCCGAGAAGAACGATGTTCCTGCGCATGTCCTGCCTCCCGTCGGCTTTCCGAGAGCGTGACCCGGCCCGGGATCCCCGTCAAGGGAACGATATGCAAATAGAAGTGTCGGCCCGCCGTCGCGCCGAGGCCGTCGATCCGGAGGCGGGGGAGGCGGAGCGCCCGCTCACCCGAAGGCGCATAGAATGCGCCTCGGTCGTTCCGAGCTGCGGGGAGGAGGCGATGGTCCGCGCGCCAGTCCGCCGGTGGAGCGTCGCCGTGTTCGTGGCCCTCGTCGGGGCCCTGCTGGGCTTCGCCTACGAGAAGCCGCTGACCGTGTTCGAGGCGTACGGAGCGCTCGCGCTCCGGCTGTCGGGCGTCCACAGCCAGCACGTCCAGGCGGGGCCCTACCGCCTTCACTATCTCGAGGCGGGGGCGGGGCCTCCCGTGGTCCTGGTCCACGGCCTGGGCAGCAGCGCCACGCAGGACTGGGGCCGGTTGCTGGCGCCCCTCGGTCGGCGTTTCCACGTGTACGCGCTGGACCTTCCGGGCTTCGGCGAGTCGGAGCGTCCGGCCGCGGCCGACTACTCGATCCCCATGCAGGTCGAGGCCGTTCGCGGCTTCATGGCCGCGGTGGGCCTCACCAGGGCCCGCGTCGCGGGCCTCTCCATGGGCGGCTGGATCGTGTGCCGTCTCGCGGGATCCCATCCCGAGATGGTTGAGCGCCTCGTGGTGGTGGACGCCGCGGGGATGCGGCCCGACGGCCCGCCCATCCCCGCGGAGGTCCTCTTGCCGAGCGACGAGGACGGCGTGCGGCGCCTCATCGCCGCGGTGCGCTACAAGGCCCCCGCCCCGCCCTCCTTCGTGGCCCGCGACATCCTGGCCCGCCGGCTGCGGGAAGAGTGGATCGTCCGCCGGGCCCTCGAGTCGATGGCGGCGGGCCGCGACTGGCTGAATGGGACCCTCGGCCGGGCGGACATGCCGGTCCTCATCCTGTGGGGGAAGCAGGACCGGCTCATTCCGGTTTCCTACGCCGCCGACCTCGAGGCCGAGTTCCCGCGAGCCCGGCTCGAGGTGCTCGAAGGCTGCGGGCACGTGCCCATGGCGGACTGCCCAGAGGCGTTCGACCGCGAAGTCTTGCCCTTCCTGGCCGCTGCAGACGCACCCGCGGCGCCCTGAGAGCACCCCCGGGTGAGCGCCTCCGCCGCCGCCGCCGCGGGGCCTCGCGCCCGCGCCGCCGCGCGTGCCGCCGTGAGCCACCTGCCGGCGGGAAGGGGCTATGCTCTCCGTGCCGAGCGCCGATGCGGAGGGCCACATGACCGACCGGGCGATCGTGGACGCCATCAAGCGGGACTTCGGGGAAGCGCTCTTCGCGACGCTGGGGCGCTTTCCCGAGGGCGCGACGCACAACGACCGCTACCTCGCCCTGGCGGCGGCGGTGCGCCGCCAGGTGCTGCGCCGGTGGGTGGCGACGAGCAAGACCTACTACGAGAAAGCCAGCCGCACCGTCTGCTATCTCTCGGCCGAGTTCCTGCTCGGGCCCCACCTCGGCAACAACCTGCTCAACCTCGGCGTGGAGGAGGAGACGCGGCAGGCCATGGCGGAGCTCGGCTACGACCTCGACGACATCCTCGCCCAGGAGGAGGAGCCGGTCCTCGGCAACGGGGGGCTCGGGCGGCTGGCGGCCTGCTACATGGACTCGCTCGCCACCCTCGCCATCCCCGCGATCGGCTACGGCATCCGCTACGAGTTCGGCATCTTCGACCAGCTCGTCCACGACGGCTGGCAGGTCGAGAAGACGGACAAGTGGCTGGCCCTCGGCAACCCCTGGGAGATCGCACGCCCCGAGATCGCCTTCGACGTGGGCCTCGGCGGCCACACCGAGTCCGGGACCGACGAGCGAGGCCGATACCGCGTCCGCTGGGTGCCCGGACGCGTGGTGCGGGGGGTCGCCTTCGACACGCCGATCCTCGGCTATCGGAACGACACCGCCAACCTCCTGCGCCTCTGGAAGGCGGAGGCCACCGAGTCGTTCGACTTCGAGGCATTCAACCTCGGGGACTACTGGCGTGCCGTGGACCAGAAGGTTGACTCCGAGAACATCACGAAGGTCCTCTACCCGAACGACGAGCGGGTGAGGGGCAAGCAGCTGCGCCTGGAGCAGCAGTACTTCTTCGTCTCCTGCGCGCTGCAGGACATGATCCGGATCTACCGGCAGAGGGGAGGAGACGACCTCTCCCGCTTCCACGAGAAATACGCGGTGCAGCTCAACGACACCCACCCCGCGGTCGGGGTGGCGGAGCTCATGCGGTTGCTGGTGGACGTGCACGGGATGCGCTGGGAGGAGGCGTGGGAGATCACGCGACGCACCTTCGCCTACACGAACCACACGCTCCTGCCCGAGGCGCTCGAGAAGTGGCCGGTGGAGATGTTCGGCCTCGTCCTCCCGCGCCACCTCGAGATCGTCTACGAGATCAACCGCCAGTTCCTCGACGAGGTCCGCGGCCGCTACCCGGGCGACGAGGTCCGCGTGGCGCGCCTCAGCCTGATCGACGAGACGGGCAACCGCTCGGTGCGGATGGCCCACCTCGCGAGCGTCGGGAGCCACCGGATCAACGGGGTGGCGGCCCTCCACACGGAGCTGCTGAAGGCCGAGGTGCTCCGCGACTTCCACGACCTCTGGCCGGAGAAGCTCGTGAACGTCACGAACGGGGTGACGCCCCGGCGCTTCCTCGCCCTGGCGAACCCGCGCCTCCGCGCCCTCGTGGCCGGAGCGATCGGCGACGGCTGGGCGAAGGACCTCGAGCGCCTCCGTCGCCTCGAGCCGCTGGCCGAGGACGCGTCCTTCCGCGCCGAGTGGCGGAAGGTCAAGCGCGCCAACAAGGCGGACCTGGCCTCGGTCATCCAGGCCCGGGCCGGCGTCGCCTGCGACCCCGACAGCCTCTACGATGTGCAGGTGAAGCGCATCCACGAATACAAGCGGCAGCACCTGAACGTGCTGCACGTGGTGGCGCTCTGGCAGAGGCTGCGGCGGGAGCCGGAAGCCGAGGTCCCGCCCCGGACCGTCGTGTTCGGCGGCAAGGCCGCCCCCGGCTACCGGATGGCGAAGCTCATCATCAAGCTCGTCCACTCGGTAGCCGAGGTGGTCAACGCCGACCCCGTCACCCGCGGCCGCCTGCGCGTGGCCTTCATCCCCGACTACAACGTCAAGAACTGCATGCCGATCTTCCCGGCGGCGGAGCTGTCCGAACAGATTTCGACCGCGGGCAAGGAGGCTTCCGGCACCGGCAACATGAAGTTCGCGATGAACGGGGCGCTCACCATCGGCACCCTCGACGGCGCGAACGTGGAGATCCGGGAGGCGGTGGGGGCCGAGAACTTCTTCCTGTTCGGCCTCACCGTCGAGGAGATCCGCCGGCTCCGGGCGGAGGGCTACTGCCCGCGGGACCTGTACGAGGGCGACCCGGAGCTGCGCGAGGTCGTCGATGCGCTCGGAAACGGCACGTTCTCGCGCGGCGACGGGTCGCTCTTCCGCCCGATCGTGGACTCGTTGCTGGGCCAGGACCCCTGGCTGCTGTTCGCCGACTTCCGCTCGTACGTCGAGTGCCAGGCGGAGGTGGAGCGGGCCTATCTCGACCCCGAGCGCTGGACGCGCATGTCGATCCTGAACACGGCCCGGATGGGGCGCTTCTCGTCCGACCGCTCGATCGCCGACTACTGCCGGGACATCTGGAGGGTCCTGCCGGTGCCGATCGACCTGGACGGGCCCGAGGGGGTCAGGTCCTGAAGGGGGCCGTCGGCGCGGGGCGCGCGGCGCCCGGGGACGTCCGCTCAGCCTATACTGGGTTCATCGGTCCCGCCGGGGCCGGAATCCAATCACGAAGGAGAGACCACACATGAGCCGCACGAGAGCGCTGCGCACTGCCGTTTCCCTGGCCCTCGCTGCCGTCCTCGCCTTCTCCCTCGCCGCCTCCACGGCCTCCGCGAAGGAGCCGGAGCTCCTGCGCCTCCGGGCCTTCGCGGTGGACCTGAATAACCGGGCTCGGACCGATACCGTCGACATCGTGATCGAGCGGTGGTCGACGCCGGAGGAGACCTCGAACCTCAAGGCCGTCTTCCTCGAGAGGGGCGACGACAAGCTGCTGTCCGCGCTGCAGAAGACGAAGCCCCGCTGCGGCTTCGCCCGCACCTCGACGAGCATCGCCTGGGACCTCTACTTCGCCCGGGAGACCCCGCTTCCGGACGGGGGTCGGAAGATCGTCCTCGCCAGCGACCGGCCGGTCAGCATGTGGGAGGCCCGGAACTCGGGCCGCTCGATGGATTTCCAGCTCTCGCTCGCCGAGATCCGGCTCGGCGCCGACGGGAAAGGCCAGGGCAAGGCCATCACCATGGCGAAGCTGACCTTCAACAAGGAGACGAACACACTGGAGATCGAGAACTACGAGCGCGAGCCCGTGCGGTTCAACGAAGTCACGATCGTCGATTCGAAGTAATCACCGGCCCTGCTGGACGGGCGCGGCCCGTGTGCTCTGCCGCCGCCGGGGGGGGACCGGGACATGAAGGTCGGGATCGTCGGGGCGGGGTTCGTCGGAGCGACTGCAGCGTACGCGCTGGTCATGCGGGGCATCGGCCGGCAGATCGTCCTGGTGGACCGCAACGAGGCTCGGGCCCGGGCGGAGGCGGACGACTTGCTCCACGCCGTTCCCTTCGCGCATCCGCTCGACGTCGTGGCGGGCGGCTACCCCGACCTGGCAGGGGCGCGAGTGGTCATCCTCACCGCCGGCGTCGGCCAGAGCCCCGGCGAGACGCGGCTGCAGCTCCTCGCCCGCAACGCCGCGGTCTTCCGGGAGATCGTGCCCGCCGTGCTCGAGCAGGCCCCGGAGGCGGTCCTGATCGTCGCCACGAACCCGGTGGACGTGATGGCCCACCTCGCCGCGCGTTTCGCCGCCGAGAGGGGTGTTCCGCGGTCGCGCGTCTTCGGCTCGGGCACGACGCTCGACACCGCGCGCTTCCGCACCCTCCTCGGCCGTCGCCTCGGGGTGGATGCGGCTCACGTCCACGCCTACGTGGTGGGGGAGCACGGCGGCTCCGAGGTGCTCACCTGGTCGATCGCCACGGTCGGAGGCCTCCCGCTCGCGGACATGGCGGAGCGGCACGGCGTGCCCTTCGACGCCGAGGTGCGGAAGGGGATAGACGCGGCGGTGCGGGGCGCCGCCTACTCGATCATCTCCGGCAAGGGCGCGACGTACGACGGCGTCGGCAGCGCCCTCGCCCGCGTCGTCGACGCCGTGCTGGGCGACCAGCGGTCGGTTCTCACCGTGTGCTCGCCGGAAGCCGAGGTCGCGGGGGTCCGCGACGTCACGGTGTCCCTCCCGCGCCTCGTGGGCGGCGCTGGGGTCCTCGAGACGCTGCCGCTCGTCCTCCCGCCCGAAGAGGAACAAGCCCTCGCGCGCAGCGCCGGGGTCGTGCGGGCGGCGATCGACGGCCTCGACGCCTCGGCCTGACCGCCAGGACGACGGGCCGCGCCTCGCCCAGGGTCGCGAGCGGGGACTAGGCTGCCAGAGCCTGCGCCGCCTCGCGGGCCGGGGCGCGCAGCGGCAACGACAGCGAGCGCACGGCCAGCAGGACGAACGCGATCCAGAGCAGGTCGGCCAGGAGGAGGTGGACGATCTGCATCCACACGGGGGCGAGGAGGGCCACGTTCGCGAGGCCCGCGGCGAGCTGCAGCAGGGCGAGGCCGGACACGGCCCAGGCGGCGCGGCGGGCGGGGGCGTCGGCGGTCGCCTGCAGGACGCGGCTCGCTGCGAACGCCACGAGGAGCGCCCCCGCGAGGGCCAGGATCGGGTGGGCGACCCGCAGCTGCACGAGGAAGTGGGCGGTGGGCGAGACGTCCTGGGCGAGGCCGCCCAGGATCGACTGCGCGGGATACAGCGTGTCGCCCAGCGCGGCCACCGCGCCGCTCTTGCCGACGCCGACCAGGGCGATGGCAGAGGCTGCGAATACCCAGCCGAAGCGAGACACGGCCTCGCGGCGGAGCGGCGCGTCGGTCGTCGACCAGTGGGCGGTGAGGGTGAGGCAGGCGAGCAGGACGAACGTGTTCGCGAGGTGGCCGGCCATGAACAGGGCGCGGGCGACCGAGTCGTTCTCACCCACCAGATGGAAGAGGACGAGCCCGGCCCCGACCGCCGCCTCGGTCAGGATGAAGAAGACCGCTGCCCCCGCCGCACGCCGGGCGGGGTGGCCCTTCGGCCGGTCGCGGAAGACCCACAGCGCCAGCGCGAAGACGAGCAGCAGCGCGACCCCGCTCGTGGCCCGGTGGGTGAACTCGATCATCGTCTCGAGGGCGGGCGCGCGTGGCACCACCTCGCCGTTGCAGAGCGGCCAGTGGGCCCCGCAGCCCGCGCCAGACCCGGTGGCCCGCACGAAGGCGCCCCACAGGATGACGGCCACGTTCCAGCCGAGGACGACCCAGGCGAACCGGGCGACTTGCGTCATCGACGTGCTCCTCGGGGATGGCCCGCCGCGACCTACCGCGCCGTCACGCCCCCGGTCGAAGCGCGGCCGCGCGAGCCTCCCGGACGTCCAGGTTGTCGTACCAGGTCAGCTTCAGGATCAGGGAGCAGACGACCACGACGGCCCCCGCGATCATCAGAGCGTTGAACTTCCGGATTATCAGGAAGATCGGAATCAGGACCAGGCTCGTCTGCCAGGCGATGCCGACCACGATGTTGAACATGTCGCGCCCGAAATCCCGGTTGGGCTCGAAGCCAGGGTCCTCCTGGCGCACCTTGGCCAGGATCGGGCCCCAGACGCCCCAGGGCCGGACCTGGCGATAGAAGGCCTTCAGCACCTGGTCGTCCTCGGCCGGCGTGAGCAGGGTTCCCGCGAAGCAGCCGATGAGCGAGAGGGCCAGGATCAGGGGGAACGCGTTCAGGGCGGAGAGGCCCGTCAGGTTCAGGGCCTGGGCCGCCGCGAGCAGCAACGAGGCTCCGATGCCGGTCACCATTCCCCAGAAGTAGCCGTAGCCGTTGAAGCGCCACCAGTACCACTTGAGCACGTTCGCCGCCGTGTAGCCGCCCCACAGCGCGGCGGTGATCCACTGGATGACGTCGTTGATCGACTCGACGAACCAGCCCACCGAGATGCCCGCGACCACGACGCCCAGGGAGGCGGCATAGCTCATGCGGAC
>JBGPQQ010000080.1:0-10052 GCA_041489115.1 Vicinamibacteria bacterium
ACGCGGGCTGGAGGTGCAGCGGGATGGGGTAGTGGATGAGCGTGCCGATGCCCCGTTCCCGGAGCGTGGCCATGAGGGCGTCGCGCCGCGGGTGGCGCACCACGAAGAGGTGGAAAACCGCGCGGGCGTAGGGCTGCTCGCCGAGCGGCTCGACCCCCGAGCCCTCGAGCTCCCGTCGGTAGAAGGCCGCGAGGGCCCGGCGCCTCTCGGTCCAGGCAGTGAGGTGGGGGAGCCCCGCGCGCAGGAGCGCCGCCTGCAGCTCGTCGAGTCGGCTGTTTACGCCCGGGACCTCGTGGCGGTACCGGTCGCTCTGCCCGCCGTTGCGCAGCTGCCGCAGCCGGGACGCGAGGCCGGGGTCGTTCACGAGGATCGCCCCGCCGTCGCCGAGGGCGCCGAGGTTCTTGGTCGGGTAGAAGGAAAGCGCGCCGATGCCGCGCTCGCCGGCGAGCGTCCCCACCGGCCGACCCTCGTAGCGCGCGCCGTGCGCCTGGCAGGCGTCCTCGAGGACGGCGAGGTCCCTCTCACGGGCGAGAGCCAGGATCGGGCCCATGTCCGCGGGGTGGCCGTAGAGGTGGACGGGGACGATGGCCCTCGTGCGCGGGGTGACCGCCCGGGCGGCCGCCTCCGGGTCCAGGTTCAGCGTGCGCGGGTCCACGTCCACGAAGACGGGCCGGGCGCCCGCCTGCAGCACGGCGAGCCCGGTGAAGGCGGCGGAGATCGACGTGGTTACGACCTCGTCGCCGGGGCCCACCCCGAGGGCGCGCAGCGCGAGGTGGAGCGCGTCGGTCCCGTTCGCCACCGCGACCGCGTCCTTCGCACCAAGCGCCGAGGCGAGCTCGCGCTCGAAGGCCTCGCCCTCGGGGCCGAGGATGAACCAGCCGGAGTCGAGGACCCGCGCCACCGCCTCGTCCAGCTCCCGGCGGAGGGCGGCCACGTGCGCCCGGAAGTCGACGAAGGGAATGGCGAGGGGAGCGCTCACAGGTAGTGCTCCTTGTGGCGTCGGTAGAAGGCCACCGTCTCCGCCAGGCCCTCGCGCAGGGGGATGGTGGGTGTCCAGCCGAGCACGGCCTTCGCTTTCCGGATGTCGGCGTAGAAGTCGCCGATGTCGATCCGCTTCCTCTCGGGAGGGAAGGGCACGAGCGTGCAGGAGCCGCCGCCCGCCACGTCGAGGAGCAGCTCCACGAGCTCGAGGAGCGACACCGGCCGCTCGTCGCCGAGGTTCAGGACCTGGCCGTTCGCGGCCTCCATCGCCCCCGCCCGCAGGAAGGCGTCCACCACGTCGTCGACGTGGTTGAAGTCCCGCTTCTGCCGCCCGTCGCCGAAGACCTGGATCTCCTCGCCGAAGGCGGCCTGGCGGATGAACCAGCCGATGAAGCCCTGCCGGTTGTGCCGGATGAGCTGGCGGGGGCCGTAGGTGTTCGTGAGGCGGAGCGAGGAGGCGCGGATCCCGTAAACCTGGTGGTAGACGAGATGGTAGGACTCACCCGAGATCTTGTTGATCCCGTTCACGTCCACCGGCTGCAGGAGGTGCTTCTCGTCGACCGGCAGGTAGAGGGGCTTGCCGTAGACCTGCCGCGTGCCCGCGTAGACGATCTTGAGGTCGGGGTTCCCCGTCCTCACCGCCTCGAGGACCCGGAGCTGGCTCGTGCAGTTGATCTCGAGGTCGGTGACGGGGTCGGTCATCGAGTCGACGTGGCTCACCTGGCCGGCCAGGTTGAAGAGCACCTCCTGGCCCCGGACCAGGTACTCCATCCCGTGCCCGCGCACGTCGGCGATGTTGATCCGGACCCGCTCCTCGTAGCCGTCGAGGTTGAAGGGGTTGCCCCCGTAGTCGGGCAGCAGGCTGTCGACCGCCGTCACCCGCGCGCCGAGATCGGCGAGGGTGCGGCACAGGTTTGAGCCGATGAAACCGAGCCCGCCGGTGACGAGCACCTTCCGGCCGCGATAGAAGTCGCGGTGGTCGCTCACGGCCGCACCGCCGTCGGCGCGTGCTCGGTCCCCGGCCGGAGGTGCAGCCGCCGGACGACGAGCTCCCACCAGAGCCTCGACAGGTCGGCGAGGGTGCGGGCCACCCGGGGGAAGTTGAAGAACTGGCTCTTGCCGTAGCTGCGGTGGAAGTGGTGGACCGGCACCTCGGCGATGCGAAAGCCGTGGTCCTGCACCTTCTTCATGAGCTCGACGCAGATGACGCCCGAGGAGCGCGTGAGGCGGACCTTGTCGAAGACGCCCCGGCGCATCAGCCGGAAGTCGCAGTCCACGTCCCGCAGGCGCAGGCCGAAAGCGATCTTGACGAACCAGTGGTAGAGGCGGCCGATGACGACCCGGTGCAGGGGGTCGTTGCGGGAGATCTTGTAGCCGTTCACGAAGTCGACGTTAGGGGAGAAGGCCTCCCAGAGCCTCGTCATCTCCCGCGGGTCGTACTGTGCGTCGCCGTCTGTGTAGAAGACGAACTCCTTTGAAGAGGTCAGGAACCCCGTCCGCAGCGCTCCCCCGTACCCCTGGTTCTTCTCGTGGTGCACGACCTTCAGCCAGGGGAAGTGCCTCGCCATCTCGTCGAGGAGGGCGCCCGTGTGGTCGGGGCTGCCGTCCTCGACCACGATCACCTCGTAGTCGTCGGTCAGGGTGCGGGCGGTCATGTGCGCGACGAGGGCCAGGCTCGCGATGGTGCCGGCGTCGTTGTAGGCCGGGAAGAAGATGCTGAGGCCGGGCTTCTCTGCGCTCATGGGAGGCTCGACGCGGAAACGGAGCAAGCTAGCACGCGCCCTCTCGGAGGGTCAAACCGCGGCGCGGGGCCGGCGGGGCCGGGCGAGAAACGCGCCGGCGAGGCCGGCCGCGGCGAGAGCGGCGAGGGCGAGGCCGATTCCGAGCCCCCGCGCGTGGTGAGTGAGCACGACGCGGTGAGTGCCCTCCGGGAGCACGACGCCCATGCGGTCCCCGTTCACGCGCAGGACCGGGGCCGGCCGGCCGTCCACCCGGGCCGAGAAACCGGGGTCGAAGCCCTCGCCCAGCACCAGCAGGCCGGGGCCGGCGGCGCGCACGACGATGTGCCCCCCGACCGCGCGCGCGAGGTCGGGGGGCGACGACCGGCTGCCGGGCGGAAGCACGACGCCGCGCGCGTCCTTCTCGGTGGCGAGCGCCTCGCGCCGCGCGTCCACCCCGAGCCGGGTCGGCGCGCGCAGCACGTCCATGAGCCGTGCCTCGTCGGGCAGCCGGCGCAGCGACTCGACCACCCACGCCGGCCCGATCCCGCGCCGCACCTCGAAGAGGCTCACGAGAGGAGTGCCCGCCGCCTCTCCGAGCCGCACCTCGTCGCTGACGTAGGCGGAGGCCACCGACAGGCCGACCCCCCGGCCGGTCTCCGCGTCGCGCAGCCCCGCCCGGAGGAGCCAGAGCGGCGGGGCGCCGGGCCAGGCCCGGAAGCGCAGGGAGGCGACCGTGAAGCGGCCGGGCAGGCGCAGCACGCCGAGGTACTGGTGGCCGGTGAAGCCCTCTCGCGCGGGGAAGCTCGCGTGCACCTGGGCCTTCTCGTGGCGGACGGCCGCCCGCACGTCGGGCCGCTCCCAGGCCCACTCGGCGGTCTCCACCCCGGCGCGGAGGGGCAGCCAGATCTCCCGCCCGGAGGCGAGCCGCGCCACGCACTCGGCCACCACCCGGCCCTGCTCGACCGCGACCGCGCCGGCGAGGAAGGTCACCACCCGCACCTCGGTGGCCCGCGTGAAGGGGACCGGGAAGAGGTGCGGCCGTGGAGGCTCCACCACGACGTCGAGCGCCTCGCCGAGGCCGTTCGCGTCCGCCGGCACGACGAGCGCCTCGGTCGGGACCTGGAGCCACCGCACCCCGAGCAGCTCGAGGCGCCCCGGGTCCGTCTCGAGAAGGTCCCGGGGAAGGGTGCCGTCCGCGCCCATCCCGTCGAGCACGGCGCGGCGCGAGGCGGGGACCATGGGGTCGTAGCCGTTCACGTTCCGGCGCCCGGTGAGGCTCGCGAGGTTCGCCCAGGAGAGATCCCTCTCCCTCTCCCGCGGCCACGAGGTGCCGAGGGCCAGCGTCCACTCCGAGCGCCGCGGCCCCATCGCGAGGTCGAGGGCCTCCCGGGTGGGCGTCGGCCGCACGATCTCGGCCGCGGTGGGCGCTCCCGCCCAGGCTTGCCGGCCCCACGGCTGCATCAGGAAGGACGCCACGAGCGGCAGGAGAAAGACGTGGGCGGCCACCGTGTTGCGGCTCTCGGCGAGGGCGAAGTGGAGGACGAGGCCGAGGGCGAGGAGACCGACCGGCGCCGCCAGATCCGCGGCGAGGGGGCCGGTGACGGTGGTGGCGATCGAGAGGGCCGCGGCGGCGGAGAGGGCGGCGAGGAGGGCGAGCCGTCGCAGCCGGCGTCCGCGCGGCTCGTGCCGCGCCTGCCACTGGGCGGAGAGGGAGAGCCCCCCGAGGAGGGCGAGGGCGAGGTCGAAGGCGAGGGGCAGCGCGCCCGGGCCCTCGGGCACACCGCGCGCGACGAACCAGAGGAGGCCGAGGCCCGTCACCACCGCCGCGGAGCGGAGGGAGGGGAGGCCCGCCAGGAGCGGCACTGCGGCCAGCGCGAAGATGGCCGCCGGCGTGTGGGAGACGTAGCGCACCACGAGCCCCGCCAGCCCGGCGAGGGCTGCCGCCCCGGGGCCGGCGGCCCCGGGGCCTCCCGGGCCCGCCTCGCGTAGCGCGACGAAGGTGGGGACGAGCTGGGGCGCCGCGAGCAGGACGCCGGCGAGGACCGCCGCGGCCGTGGAGAGGGCCGCTGCGCCACCGGGCCTCGGGCCGCCCTCGGCGCTTCCGGCGACGAGCGGCGGGAGGAAGGCGACGAGGAGCCGTGCGACGAGCAGCAGCGCTCCTGCGCCGACGGCCTCGGGCGACCCGGCGAGGAGGAGGAGCGCGACCGCGAGGGCGACGAAGACCACGGTCGTCGCGCGGGCGCGGGCGAGGTGCGCCTCCGCGGCGAGGAGGACGAGCGGCAGCGCCGGGGCGGCCACCACCGCCGCGGTGTCGCCGAGGTGAGCGACGAGGTAGGGACCGAGGACGAAGCCGAGCCCGGCCACGAGCGCCCCGACGGGGTCGCCCCCCAGGCGGCGGGCGTACAGAAACACGATGGGGCCGGCCAGCGCCAGCGACGCGAGCACGAGCGCCTGGAAGGCGGCGAACGGGGCGAGCGGGGTGAGCGCGACCATGAGGGGGTGGAAGGCCCCGGGGCGGTAAGAGGCGAGGAGCGGCGTCCCGGAGAAGACCGAGCCGTTCCAGGAGGGCACCTCCCCACGGTCCCACGCGCGCCAGACCTCCGTGCGCAGCGGCAGGTGCAGCGCCGCACCGTCCCCGGGGGCGAGGAGGCGTCCCTCGCGCCCGGCCGGGGCGTAGGCGACGAGCGGGGCGGCGGCGAGCAGCACGACCAGCAGGAGGTCGCGCCGTCCGGGTGTCACGGGCGCGACCTCCGGCGCTCGACGGCCGCCCGCCAGCCGGAGTAGAAGCGGAACTGCTCGACGTTGTCGAGGACGACCGGCCGCTCGTCGCGCCCGCCCTCCCGGCCGCGCGAGGCGAGACCGAGCGCAGAGGCCGCGGCGAGCGCTCCCTTCGGCTCCGGCGGCCCCAGCGCGGGCGGCAGGCGGCGGAAGCCGTTGTCGCACGGTGCTCCGCCCGCGACCTCGTCCGTCCACGCGTCGAGCTCGAGGCGGGCCGAGCCGGTGGCCGCGAAGCCGAACTCGAAGGTGGCCGCGTCGATCTCCACCGGCCGCGATCCACTCCCGGCGGAGCGCCGGTGCAGGTGCACCCGGTAGCCCTCGTCGAGGCGCGCGGTGTCGACGCGGCGCCGCCGGGAGGACGGCTGGTACGCCCTCGTGATGGGCCCCCGCACGACGAGCAGCACGTCGCCGCGGAGAAGATCGACGCGACCGTCCTCGGTGCGGAGAGCGAGCGTGCCCGCGCTCCGGTCGCCGCCGAGGGCTCGCAGCGGGCGGACGCGGGCCTCCGCCTCGGGCACCAGAAAAGCGGCGAGGCCCCGGGCCCCGAGCCGCCCCGCCTCCGCCTCGGCCGAGGTGTCCTCGAGGACGCGGTGGAGGTGGAGCCCGCCGCGCCGGGCGACGAGCCCGGCCTCGTAGGGTGGCAGGTCGAGAGCCCGCGCGAGCGCGTCCACGCTCACGCCGTCGAGGTCGAGCACCAGCAGCGAACGCTGGCCCCCGTCCATCCGGCCCCACGGGGGCTCGCCCCCGGCCGCCGCCCCGACGCCCGGGGGATCGGGCACCACCGCCACAGGCTCGGCCGGCAGCGGTGCTTCGCAGTAGAGGCACGTCGCGCGCGCCACCGCCACCGGGCGTCGGCAGGAGGGGCAGTTCGCCATGCGCGAGGGCGGGGCCTCAGACGTTGAACTTGAACTCGATGACGTCGCCGTCCTTCACCTCGTAGTCGCGGCCCTCGAGCCGCAGGGTGCCGCGCTCGCGGCCGGCGGCGATCGAGCCGGCGGCGACGAGGTCTTCGAAGGCGACCACCTGGGCGCGGATGAAGCCGCGCTCGATGTCGGAGTGGACGGTGCCGGCAGCGATCTGGGCGCGGGTCCCGCGGCGGATGGTCCAGGCGCGGCACTCGTCCTCCCCCGCGGTGAGGAAGGAGACGAGGCCCAGCAGGTCGTAGGTCGACCGGATCACGCGCTCGAGGCCCGGCTCGGCGAGGCCGAGGTCCTCGCGGAAGGCCTGGGCGTCGTCGGGCGAGAGGTCGGCCATCGCGGCCTCGATGGGGGCGGAGACGGCGCAGAGGGCGACCCCTGGCTTGCGCGCGAAAGCGGCGAGCCCCGAGCGCTCGAGGAACGAGGCCGCCTCCCGGATCCCGTCCTCGCCGAGGTTGGCCACGAGAAGCAGCGGCTTCCCCGAGAGGAGGGCGTAGCCGCGCATGCGGTTCTTCTCCTCCTCGGTCAGCCCCATCTCCCGGAGCGGCTTCTCCCCCTCGAGCGTCTCCTCGAGGCGCAGGAAGAGAGCGCGTTCGGCCACGTCCTCCGCCTTGTTGGCCTTCTTGATGTTGGCCTCCAGCCGCTCCAGGCGCCGCTCCACGGTGGAGAGGTCGGCGAGGACGAGCTCGAGCTCGAGCATCCCCGCGTCGCGCAAGGGATCCACCGAGCCGTCGGGGTGCGGCGCCGTCTCCGACTCGAAGGCGCGCACGACGTGCACGAGCACGTCCACCCCGCGCAGGGCGGGCAGGTCCACGAGGGCGGCGCCCGCGCCCTTCACGACGCCGGGGACGTCCACGTACTCGACGGTGGCGAGCGTCGTCTTCTTCGGCCGGAAGATCTGGGCCAGGCGGAGGACGCGCGGGTCGGGAACGCGGGCGATGCCCACGCGCGCTTCCGGGCGCCCGCCGGGCGCGGCGGCCGGCGTTCCCGTCAGGAGCTGGAAGAGCGTGCTCTTCCCCGCGAGGGCGAGCCCGAGGATGCCGGCCTTCATGCGGCGATTATACGGGTAGCGCGCGGGCGGGCACCCTCCGCGGGTGTAGAATCACGTGTCGGCATGCTGCCCGCCCTGCTCGCTCTCGCGCTCCAGGCGGGTCCCGCGCTGCCGGGCCAAGGCGCCCCCTCCCCGCCGCCCCCGGGCGAGGGCCCCGTCATCCTCTTCCTGGTGGACAACTCCGCCTCGCTGCCGCCCCTCGACCCCGACGAGAAGAGGGTGGTGGCGCTCGAGAAGATGTTCGGCTTCCTGCGGGGCCACCGCTACCGGCTGATCCTCTTCGGGGCGAAGGACGAGATCTCGGTCGACGACGTCTCGCGCTACCGCAACGACGGGGGGTGGACCGACTTCTACTACGCGTTCCTCCGCGCGAAGGAGGTGGCCGCCACCTACCCCCGCGGCACCGACCTGCGCATCGTGCTGCTCACGGACGCGATCTCGGACCCCGACCCGAAGGACTGGCCCGACGTGCCGAAGGGCTGGGACGTGCGCTCGCACTCGATCCGCCAGGCGGTAGAGCTCGTCCGCGGGATGGGCATCCCCCTCTACGTCGTGCTCGTGGGGGACCCGGGAGGGGAGGTGGCGGGGAGAGACCGCGAGCAGTCCCCCGGCTTCGTCCTCGATCTGGTCCAGGCCGCGAACGGATCGGCCGCCACCCCCCTCGCCCAGACGCTCGCCTCCTTCTTCCACGACGACGGCCTCCTGCTGCGGAAGTTCGTCTACCGCGTGGCGCCCCACGAGGGCCTGAAGAAGATCGAGCCGGTGATGAGGCGCATCACCTCGCCGCCGCGGGCGGGGATCGAGCTGCGGATCTTCGGCTACTTCGTCCTCCCGCTCCTGCTGATCCTCGTGTCGCTCCTCGGCCTCCTCGTCCGCTCCTTCCCCGGCCCGGGCGACCTCGAGGTCCTGGAGCTCGCGCACGACCAGCCCGTGCACGTGGCCACCGACCGGATCCACCGTGCCCCGGACGGCACCTGGTCGGCGCAGGGGCTGAGCCTCGCCGCCGACGCGCGGACCGCCGCCGCCACGTTCACCCTGCAGGGGGGGGGCCTCGAGCTCACCGGCGCCGGCCTCAACACGAACGGCCTCGACCCGCGGGACGCGGCGCTCCTGTCCAAGGACCTCGACGGGATGCGCCGGGCCCTCGAGGCGGCGACCGACGGGGGGACGCGCGAGGACAAGATCCACGCCTTGAACCTCGACTACGCCGCGCGCGGCCTCGAGCCGCAGGAGGCGGAGCGGATCCTCACCCGCCCGCCCGCCGAGCGCTCCCGCCTGTCCGCGGTGGACTTCGTGCGGGCCAAGGCGCGCCTCGCCTTCGACGAGGCCCTGCGCCGCCGCCTCCTCGAGCCCCGCGTCCAGGTTCTGACCCACGGGAAGGACGCGGGGCGGCACGAGCTCGCGCGCGGCGCCGCGCTCCGCGTGGGCGGCTACGGCTTCCTCGTGCGCGAGATCGTGCGGGGCGGGCGCAAGGACGCGCGGCTCGTGCTCTACTACGACCGCGTGCCGTCGCTCCTCGGCCTCAAGACCATCCTGCCCGACCTCTTCCAGCGCGCCTTTCGCTTCCGGCGCAGCCGCCAGCGGGTCGTCAGCTGACGCCCATGGAGGGGCGGATCCTCGCCGCCGGGCTCGACGGGCGCGAGCTGTGGCTCGAGGTGCGCTTCCTGCAGCGCGACCCCGAGCTGGTGCAGGAGGCGCTCTCCGCGCGGGAGCTCCTCGACTCGGTGGCGCGCGACGGGGCCGCGCTCGTCGTCCTCGGGCCGCGCCTGCCCGACGCGCCCCTCGCGGAGGCCATCCGGAGCCTCCGCGAGGGGCCGGCGGGCCAGCGGACGTCCATCCTCGCGGTGATCCCCGCCTCCGACCCAGTGGGGACGGAGGGTGTCGTGCTGGGGGCGGGGGCCAACGCGGCGCTGCGCCGCCCGCTCGAGCGCTTCGTCCTCGAGAGCTGGGTGGCCAAGCTCCTCGACGTGCCGCGGCGCGTGCTCGCGCGCATCCCCGTGCACGCGCAGGTCGTAGGCAGCCGGAAGAGCGCGGCGGGCGAGCACTTCTACGGCCTCAGCCGCAACCTCAGCGTGCACGGGATGCTGCTCGCGAGCCCCGTCCGGATCGAGGCCGAAGACCTCGACCTCGAGATCGACCTTCCCGAGTCCGAGGGCCGCATCCGTGTGCTGGGCCGGATCGCCCGCGAGGCGCCGGAGGTGGGCTGGCCCTACGTGGGGTACGGCGTCGAGTTCCTGTTCCTGCCCGAGGCCGGGCAGCGCGCGATCGACCGCCTGGTGAGGCGCGAGGCCCCCCACGATCCGGGGAAGAGCCTGTGGGCCCCCGGGGCCATCCACTCCACGCTGCGGCGCGACGCGTGGATCTACGAGATCACCGAGCCCGCGCGGACGGAGAATGGCTTCCTCGTCGAGGTCCGGCGCGCCCCCCGCGAGGGCTGGCGCCCCGGGCAGGCCAGCCCCTTCTACGTCGTGCAGGGGGAGTCGGCGAGCGAGGCCCTCGAGGCGGCCCGCGAGTTCGTGCGCCGCCACGGCTGATCCCCTTGCCCCGGGGGCCCGGGAGCGCATCCGCGCGGAGGCCGCCCGCGTCGGCCTCGCGGAGGGAACC
>JBGPQQ010000081.1:0-9975 GCA_041489115.1 Vicinamibacteria bacterium
AGGTCGTCTCGCGGTCGAGCACCTCGAGGGTGTGGGCGTAGAGGTCGTCCACCTGGGCGGGGCTGTTCGCGATCGCGGTCAGCCCCAGCTTGCCGAACTCGGAGAGCGCGCCGATCAGGTGGAAGAGGACGCCCGACTCCGTCCCGTGGCTGTAGTGCAGCTTGTTCACGGTCAGGATGTCGACGAGGTCCTCCGGCATCAGCCCGCGGTACTGCTCCGAGAAGAGGTTGTCGGTGGCCTTGTAGTACTTGGCGTGCCCGCTCGGGGAGAGGAAGAGCCCGGTGTCCGGGTCCAGCGACCCGCCGGTCAGGAACTGCAGCGCGAGGTAGGGGTGGGTCGTGCCGCCCATGCGGAGGTTGATCTCGAGAGCGCTGAGCTTCCAGTCCGCCGACGGGGAGTCCCGGTGCACGAGGAAATCCACCCCGAAGCGGCTCACCACCCCGTGCGCGGCCAGCACGCGGGCGATCTTCAAGCCGGCTTCCTGGACCCGCATCCGGTAGTCGTCGCGGGCGGGGAAGCGGCAGCCGAGGAACACCTGCCCGCTCGGCCCGCCGAGGATCTGGTCGTGGGTGGAGACCGCCATCACGTCCCCGCGGGGGCTGTTCCGCAGCTGCGCGCTCGGCGAGAGCTTCTCCTCCGCCTCGATGAACTCCTCGACGATCCCCCCCATCTTCGAGAACTTGTCGAAGTAGGCCTCCGGGGTCTCCCACGGCACCGAGAACTCGACCTGCCGCAGCCCCTCGCGGAGCGCCTCCCGCGTGCCCGACTCCGGGTAGCGGAAGAGCGCGTTGCCCTCGCCGGAGAAGCTCTCGTCGAGCTTGATGACGGCCCGGCGGATCCCGGGCCGGCGCCCGCGGAGCTCCTCGAGCGCCGACTCGACCTCGTGCGGCGTGTGCAGATCCTCGAAGCCCTCGGGGAGGTCGACACCGGCCTCGCGGAAGATCTTGCGGCTCCCCGACTTCGTCCCCAGGTGAGAGAGGAGCGGGTCGCAGCCGTTGAGCGGCACGCCGAGGAGGACGGCCAGCTTCCGCTCGTGGGGCGTCGAGTTGAAGACGGTCAGGTACGCCTTCCGCGGGTCCATGATCCCGGAGCGGATCCGCTCGATGAGGCGCGGTCGCTCCAGGATCTTCTCGGTGAGCGAGCGCGGCGAGGCGTCGTCGGCGCAGAGCAGCGTGAGGCGCGAGCGCGCGTGGCTGGCCGGGATGCCGGCGAGGAACTGCAGGTAGTACTCGAGGATGATCGGGTGGATGGGCTGCGAGGTGACGTACACGATCCGCGCGCGCGGGTTGCGCAGGCGGATGAGGAGGAAGAGCAGCCGCTCCTCGTAGGAGCTCGCCCCCGCGATCTTCCGGAGCTCGCTCTGGTCGAGGGTGAGCGACGGCACCACGACCGAGGTGTGCGGCTCCTCCTCGCGCATGGTGAGCGAGTCCCAAACCTCGGCGAGCCGCGGCTTCAGGCGCTGGAACTCGGAGATCTCCCGCTCGGGGCTGAGGTCCTTCAGGAAGGGAGGCTTCGGGATCATCGGCCCCGCCTCAGAACACCTCGGCCGCCCGCGCCACGCTGACCGCCTCGCCGAGCACGGCGTGCAGGACCCGGTCCTCGTGCAAGCCGTTGGCCCGCCCCAAAGACGCCGCCCGGAGGCGGATCCGCCGGAAGAGGTGGAAGCGCAGCGGCCCGAGGAGCGTGAAGTCCGAGGTGAGGAGCAGCCTCTGGTCCACGTCCTCCGCGGGGAACGAACGGGTGAGGATGTCGAGGCGCTCGCGGTACCACTCGTCCGTCACCTCGCCGCGGTCGCGCTTCTGGTTCAGGATCATCACCTGCCGGGAGCGGTCCACGATCTCGGGGTGGTGGTTCACCGCGAACATCCGGGGCATGACCCCGCCGCGGTCCCGCGCGAACTCGATCATCGTGACCGCGTCGCCGGGTGACCCGCCGACCCCGAGCGTCTCGAAGCCGATGGGGACGGCCCAGGCGGGCCGGTCCGGGCGCGGGATGAGGTCGAAGAGGCGGTTCTCGACGACGCGCAGCCGGGCGCCCGGCCCGACGAGCTCGGCGAAGCGCCGGAACCAGGGGTGCTCACCGGCGGGCCAGGCCAGCACGTTCTCGCGGACGCCCGTGCACTTGCCTTTGGCGGGGCCGCGCAGCGCCGGATCGGCCGCCTGCGACCACCGGCAGAGGATGCCGAACGTGTGGCAGACGGCGAGGATCGCCGCGTCCTCGCTGGCGCGGATGGCGTCGAACAGGCGGAAGAGCGGCTCCTCCCACGCGGGGTTCTCGCGGACGCCCTGGGCGAAAGGCGCTATGCCGTCGTTCGCCCGGGGGTCGATGTGGCCCGGCCCGCCCGTCCCGACGTAGAGCGAGTACCGGGGACCCGGCCGCTCCGGCAGGACGCCCGAGCGGCGCACGTCGAAGGAGAGGACCCGCACCTTGAGCCCGGTCTCCTCGAGCGCCTCGATGACCTCGCAGCTCGCGTCCATGATCGCGTGGACGAGCAAGTCGTGGCCAAGGTTGGGCCAGCCGTGGTTCATGTCCAGCACCGCCACGTCGATCGTGCACGAGTCGGCGGCCGGCACGTCCTCGGGGCGCTCCACGCGGACGTACTCGAACGTCCCGCAGGGAGCGCTCGCCGGGCAGTCCGTGACGCAGAACTGCCGCCCGTGCCGCTGCTTGAAGGAGCACTCCAGGGGCATGATTCCGGAGAGTCTACCGGGGCCGTCTGCCCCCGTCCACCGCGGCTCTTGCCACGCCGGGCCTCGGGGAGGGAGACTCGGCCTGAACGACCCCGGGAGGGACGGCATGGGCCTCGAGCTGAAGCTGGTCGCGATCGACAAGCCGGCCGACGTGAACCTCATCCTCGGCCAGTCGCACTTCATCAAGACGGTCGAGGACCTCTACGAGGCGCTCGTTGGCTCGGTGCCCGGGATCAAGTTCGGCCTCGCCTTCTGCGAGGCCTCGGGCGCGTGCCTCATCCGGTCCGAGGGCACCGACGAGGCGATGAAGGCGGTGGCGGTCGGCGCCGCGCAGGCGATCGGCGCCGGCCACAGCTTCGTGATCGTCCTGAAGGACGCCTTCCCCGTCAACGTCCTGAACGCGGTGAAGGCCTGCCCCGAGGTGTGCCGGATCTACTGCGCCACCGCGAACCCGCTGCAGGTGGTCGTGGCCGAGACGGAGGCGGGCCGCGGCATCCTGGGCGTCGTCGACGGCTCCTCGCCGAAAGGCGTCGAGGACGCCGCGGGCGTCGCGTGGAGGCAGGAACTGCTGCAGAAGTTCGGCTATAAACGCTGAGGTCCCCATGGGATTCGCCTTGAGCTCGCCCGCATTCACCCCGGGCGGGGAGATCCCCGCCCTCTTCACCTGCGAAGGCCGTGACCTCTCGCCCGCCCTCGACTGGACGGGCTTCCCCGAGGCGGCGCGGAGCCTCGTGCTGATCGTGGACGATCCGGACGCGCCGGACCCGAAGGCGCCGAGGATGACCTGGGTCCACTGGGTGCTCTACAACATGCCACCCTCGGCGCGGGGCCTGCCGGAGGGCGTGGCCGTGAAGGACCTGCCGGCGGGGACGAAGCAGGGTACGAACGACTGGAAGCGCACCGGCTATGGCGGGCCCTGCCCGCCGATCGGCCGGCACCGCTACTTCCACAAGCTCTACGCCCTCGACACCGTCCTGCCCGGCCTCGGCGCGGCCACGAAGCCGCAGGTCGAGGCGGCGATGAAGGGGCACGTGATCGCCCGCGCGGAGCTGATGGGGACGTACCAGAAGAAGTAGTCGTGGCCATCCGGAGGGCGGCCTCGCGCCGGCGCCCCCCGGGGTGACGCGTCTCGACCCATCGCCCGAACATTCAGGTCACAAGGCCGTCGCCCGCCGCGAGCCGGCGGGTGGCGTTCGTCCGGCGCGAGGCTCAGCGCCGAGCCGGGCGATAGTCTGGGTAGCGGGCTTCGCCGCCGGCGAAGGTCACGCGCCAGGCCCGGCCGTCCGCGAGACGCTGGCGGTAGATCTCCCACCCGCCCCCGACGGTCGAGGCGAACGCGATCTCGGAGCCGTCCGGCGAGTAGACGGGATCGTAGTTCAGGGCGGGCCAGTCGATCAGGACGCGCTCCGTACCAGTGGCGAGGTCCTGCTCGATCACCTGGCTGCGGTCCCGGCGGGGACGACGGCCCACGTAGACGACCTTCGTCCCGTCCGGGCTGAAACGCGGCTCGCAACCACCGACCGGTGAGACGCGCCTCGCCTCTCCGCCGGCCACGTCCACGACGTAGATCTGGTGCCCGCTCCGCCAGTTGGAGGAGAAGACGATGCGCTTCCCGTCGCCGCTCCAGTCCGGGTTGCCCATGATCGGGTGCCGTCCGTGGCGCACCAGGGCCCGCAAAGCACCCGTCCCCCGGTCGAGCAGCCACAGGGCTTCGGACCCGTCCTGGTTCGAGAGGAAGGCGAGGGTGCGGCCGTCCGGTGACTCGTCGGCCTGCCACTCGGTGTGGCGGTTGGAGCGCACGGGAGTGGGCTCCCCCCCTTCCGCCGGAACCGTCCACAGCTGCCAGTTGCCGGTCCGGTTCGTGGTGTAGACGACGGCGGAGCCGTCCGCCGTCCACCGCGGCAGGCCGTCGAGGCCCGGGTGCGTGGTGAGGCGCCGTGGCCGTCCCCCCGCCGCGGGGATCACGTAGAGATCCCGGTTCCCGTCGATCTCCTGCTCGTAGACGAGAGTGGCGGTCCCGGCCTTGTCCGGCGCTTCGCCGCCGGCGGGCATGGAGGAGGCCCCGGGGCAGGCCGTCGCCAGCAGCAACGTCAGGACCTCGCCGGCGCACGCGAAACGTCCGGTCCGGCCGTCCATGAACGGCGTTGTACCACGCCCCCGGGAGGGCGGGCAGGCGGGGGTGCTCTTCGAGTAGGCCTCACGCGCGGCGTTTCACCCCGTTGCCGTAGCCGGGCAGCGTGGTGAGCCGCGGGTCCTCGACCGCGCCGCCGACCGTGAAGTGGTAGAGGTCGCGGAAGCTCTCGTCGGCGAGGCCGAGCGCGTCGTGGACGACGTCGTCGAAGAAGCAGCCGATGCCCGTCCCGCGCACGCCGGCCGCCTCGGCCTCGAGGTAGAGGACCTGGCCGATGACTCCCGCCTCCCAGTGCAGGCGCCGGTACCACCAGGCTCCGTCGTCGAGCCCCCGCAGGTCCGCGAGCATCGCGACCGCGAAGGCCGAGTCGGAGGCGATCTCCTGGTGACAGCTCGCGAATCGGGCGAGCGGGCCCGCGTCGCCTTCCTCCAGCAGGAAGAGGCGCAGGCCTTCGGGGCCGCCGGCGGCGGGCACCCACGCGAACGTGGGCCGCAGGGCTTCCCGGAGGGCCGCGTGTGCCCGCGGATCGCGCTCCAGCAGGTAGACCCCGGGTGCGAGGCCGTCCACGCGGTGGACGAACAGAACGGGGTGGACCCGTGGGGCCCAAGGGAGCACGTCCCATGGTGGCACTCCCGGGCGCGGGAGGAGTCGGGCGAGCAGGGCGAGGAAGGCCGAGACCGGCAGCGTCGTCGCTCCATCCATGGCCACGGCGCTCCGGCGTGCGCGGATCAGGCGGACGGCCGATCGCGCGTCGCCCGGCGGCTCGGCGGCGGGAGACGTCGCGAGCGGGGCCTCGACGTCCGGCGGCGGAGGCTCTCGCCCCGGCGTGTGCGGCTTCTCCGTCGCCGTGGCCACGGCGACGATCGCCGGCCACTCGACGTGGTCGGAGCTCAGCGCGTTCGGCGTCCCGGCCCAGCTCCCGCCGCGGACCGCCTCGCGCAGGTCCGGGAGGGCGCTCTCGACCCGCCGCCCCGCGTCGTCGATCCCGGTCGCCGGGGCCACGACCACGAGACCGTCGGGCTGCTCGCGGTCGGCCTTCGCCAACGCGGCGAAGTCGCCGTCGCGGTCGAGGCCGAGGAGGGCGGCCACGTCGTCGTCGCCCGGCGCTTCGAGCAGCCGCGCCGACCAGCCGAGCGTCGCCGCCGCGTAGCGCGCCGAGCCGAGCGCGTGGCCCACGTCTTGCTGGCAGTAGCGGAAGGCCCGCTCGCCGTACTTCCACGCCTCGCGCCAGTGGATGGACGCGAGGCCGAGCAGGAAAGACCCGCCCGGCAGGATCCGTGCGAGGATCGCCGCCGAGGCCGGAGACGGCGTCGATCGCCGCTCCAGCCGGTGGTCGCGGCTCAAGTAGTGGTAGAGACCCGCGGGCAGGCCGGGCGCGGCCGCCACCAGCGCGTAGCCTTCCGTCGGGTGGAGATTGCCGCTCGACGGGTTCGCGCGCAGTGCCCACCGCACGCCACCGTGCTCCTTCCAGGCGGTCAGGCCGAGGGTCAGCTCGAGGAACGCTCCGAGCGACGCGCGATCGAGCGGCCTCGCGGGGACTCGGCCGGGCCGGCGGAGATCGCCCCACGAGACCGGCGGCTCCGGGCCGGCCAGGGGGAGCTCGACCGCCGGCGCGCCCGCGAACGTGCGAAACGCCTCCGGCTGGCTCGCCCAGTCGAGGAAGCCGGGCCCCTGCGCGTAGCGGCCCGGGTGGTGGGTGCTCCTCTCGTGGTAGCGACGGGCCGCGTCGCCGCCGGTGGTGGCCCGCACGGGTCGAGTGTACGTCGAAGGGACCCGCGGGGCCCGACCTGGAACACCGCCAAACAGCTGCTGTGGCTGCTGGTCGCCGTGGTGCTGGTGCGCGAGAACCGCCGGCTGTCAAGCCGGTAGCGGCTCGAAAAGCGCGGTGAAGTGCCGCAGCACCGCGGGGGCCTTCGTGATCCGGTAGCCGCGGAGCCGATCCTTCATCGCGGCGACGCCGATCACCGCCTCGGCCACGTAGTCGATGTGCGACTGCGTGTAGACCCGGCGGGGGATGGCGAGGCGCACGAGGTCCATCGCCGGCGCCTTCTCCGTGCCGTCGGGCTGCCGGCCGAACATCACCGTGCCGATCTCGACGCCCCGGATCCCCGCCTCGACGTAGAGCGCGTTCACGAGCGCGATGCCCGGGTACGAGAGCGGGGGAATGTGCCCCAGCAGCGCCCGCGCGTCGATGTAGACGGCGTGACCCCCGGCCGGCTGGATCACCGGCACGCCCGCGGCCACCAGCCGCTCGTGCAGGTACTCCGTCGAGCGGATGCGGTAGCGCAGGTACGGCTCCTCGACCACCTCCTCGAAGCCACGGGCCACGGCCTCGAGATCGTAGCCCGCGAGGCCGCCGTAGGTGGGGAAGCCCTCGGTCAGGATGAGCAGGTTGCGGCAGCGCTCCGCCCACGCGTCGTCGTTCATGGCGAGGAAGCCGCCGATGTTGGCGAGGCCGTCCTTCTTGGCCGACATCGTGCAGCCGTCGGCGAGGGAGAACATCTCCTGCGCGATCGACTTCGGCGTCCGGTGGGCGAAGCCCTCCTCGCGGGTCTTGATGAAGTAGGCGTTCTCGGCGAAGCGGCAGGCGTCGAGGAAGAAGGGCTTCCCGAAGCGGTCGCAGAGCCGCCGCACGCCGCGCAGGTTCTCGAGCGAGACCGGCTGCCCGCCGCCGGTGTTGTTCGTCACCGTGACCATCACCAGCGGGACGCGGTCGCCCCCCTCGGCGAGCAGCCGCTCGAGGGCGGCGAGGTCGATGTTGCCCTTGAAGGGGTGCACCTGCGACGGCACCAGACCCTCGGGGATGACGAGGTCGCGCGCCTCCGCCTCCTCGACCTCCACGTTGGCGCGGGTCGTGTCGAAGTGGTTGTTGTTGGGGACGACGTCCCCGGCCCTCAGCACGCTGTGGAAGAGGATCCTCTCGGCGGCGCGCCCCTGGTGGGTCGGGATGATGTGGCGGAATCCGGTCAGGTCCTGGACAACGTCGCGGAAGCGGTAGAAGGAGCGGCTCCCGGCGTACGATTCGTCACCCTGCAGGAGCGCGCCCCACTGCGCGGCCGACATCGCGCCCGTCCCGGAGTCGGTGAGGAGGTCGATGAGCACGTCCTCCGCGTGCAGGCCGAAGACGTTGTGGCCGGCCTCCGCGAGGGCCCTCTCCCGGTCCTCGCGGTGAGTGAACTTCACCGACTCCACGGACTTGATGCGGAACGGCTCGATGATCGTCTTGAAGTGCAGCATGGGAATCGCTCCCGGAGAGCGGCCGAAAAACGGCCGCCGGCAGTATAGCCTTCAGCCCCTCGCGGGAGACCCCTCGGCCCGCGGGCGCGCTACGGCCGTGAGCGCGCCAGGCGGAGCAGACCGAGGCCGAGGAGCACGGCGCCCGCCGCCACCAGGGCCTCGCGGGCGGTCGCGCCGGACACGACGAGCGCCGCGGCCACCGCGAGGGTGGGCACGGCCGGCCAGGCCCGGGACGGATCGAGCCCGCGCTCGCGGCGGAACGCCAGGACGAGGAGGGCGAGCGCGCTCGTCCCGAACTGCATCAGCACCGCGATGCTCGACAGGGCGAAGAGCTCGCCCAGCTCGCCGAGGCTCACGATCGCGGCGACCACCACCCAGGTGACACCCAGGGCCCGCACCGGGACTCCGATCGCGGACGAGCGGTCCAGGTCGAAGAGCGTGCGCTCACCCGACGCCAGGGCAGAGAGATACCGTGGCGTCGTCACCATCATCCCGAACGCGATCCCGAGGGCCGAGACGCTCGTGCCGGCAGCGACCAGGCGCGCGAGGCCGTCGCCGCCGAGGACTCCGGCGGTCTCGGCCAGGGGTGCCGCCGAGGACGCCAGCGCGGGAAGCGCCGTGACGCAGGCGAGGACGAGGACCACGTAGAGCCCGATGGCCAGGACGAGCGAGCCCACCGTGGCGAACGGCACCGCGCGGGACGAGGCGCGGACCTGGCCGGCGATCACCGGCACGATCTCGAAGCCCTGGAAGGCGAAGACGACGGTGAGGGCGGCGCGAAGCCAGCCAGGACCGGGGGCGACCGCCGCCGGCGCGGGGAACCGTCCCCAGGCGAGGGCGAAGGCCCCCACGAGCAGGACGAGGGGCAGGAGCTTGAGCGCGGTCAGGCTCGTCCACACGCGCGCGGAGAGGCGCAGGCCGGAGGCCACCACGGCCGCGAGCAACGTCACGACGCGCGCCGGGGCGGCGCGGGCGGCGAGGCCCCCGCCGAGGCCGAGGGCGGGGAGTGTCGCGCGCGTCAGGCCCACGACCACCGCGGCGGTGCTGAAGAGGGCGCTCACGTAGGCCACCCAGCCCACGAGGAAGGACACGCGGTCGCCGAAGGCGGCGCGGGCGAAGACGACGGGGCCGCCGTCCTCGTCGAAGCGCCGTCCCAGGGTCGCGAACGTGAGCGCCGCGGGCAGCAGCGCCAGGCCGGTGAGCGCGAAGACGGCGACTCCGCCGAGGCCGGGAGCGCTCGCCGCGACCGAGGCCGGCACGAAGAAGATGCCCACGCCCACGATCCCGTTGAGGCCGAGGGCCAGGAGCTGGAGCGTCCCGACGGGCCGGGCGCTTTCGGGGGGAGAGGACATCCGGGGAGGCAGTTCACCACAGGGCGGGGGCAAAGACAAAGAGTCGCCTTGCCGGCTCCTCGGCTCGCGGCCTACCATTCCTCGAGGACAACTCCAGGAGTCATCCTGAGTCCGGCAACGGCGATCGCCGTGAGTGATGCCGCATCGTGGACGGCCGGAAGCCCCTCCCCGGCCACGGCGGGCTGCTATGATCGCCGCGGAGGAGCCCCTTCGCGCATGACAGCCGCGGCGCCGCCGAAGGACCCGGTCCTGGATATCCGCGTGCGCTGGCGTGTCGGGCAGGTGCTCCTCGGGCTCGCCGCGGCCTTCACCCTCCTCGCGCTCGTCCGGCCGCTCGCTCCCTGGTCCCCCGGCTGGCTGAAGGCGGCGGACGCGCTCGCCCTCGGCCTCGGCGTCACGGCGTCCGCCCTCTTCGCCAGCCTGCGCGGGCGGAAGCTGCCGGAGACGCTCGCCCTGCAGGGTTTCCTCGTCCTCTCGGTGGACGCCCTCGGCCAGGTCATCGGGGCGCGGGGCTTCCCGGTGTGGCCGTTCATGACGCTCCTGGTCGCCGCGCTCGCGGTGGCGG
>JBGPQQ010000082.1:0-9929 GCA_041489115.1 Vicinamibacteria bacterium
ACGAGGTCATCACAGTACCGGATACCTTCATCGCTACTGCCGAGGCCATCAGTCACTGCGGGGCGAAGCCGGTGTTCGTGGACGTGGACCCCGCCATCCACACGATGGACCCGGCGAAGCTCGAGGCGGCGCTCACGCCGCGCACGAAGGTGGTCCTGCCGGTGCACCTCTACGGCCACCCCGCCGACACGACCGCGATCGGCGAGATCGCGCGGCGGCACGGGCTCCCCGTCCTCGAGGACGCGGCGCAGGCGCACGGGGCCGAGTGGCGCGGACGTCGCGCGGGCGCGCTCGGCCACGCCGCCTGCTTCAGCTTCTACCCGACCAAGAACCTCGGGGCGTACGGCGACGCGGGGATGGTCACGTCGTCGGACGAAAGCTTCATCGCGAGGGTGCGCCAGATCGCGAACCACGGCGCGGGGACCCACCGCTACGACAACGTGGTCCTCGGCACGAACAGCCGTCTCGACACCCTCCAGGCGGCCATCCTGCGCGTGAAGCTCCGCCATCTAGAGCGGTGGAACGCGGAGAGGGCGGAGCGTGCGGCAGCGTACTCACGGGCCCTCGAGGGCGCGCCGGGCGTCGTCACGCCGCGGGAGCGGGAGGGGGCGCGCTCGGCCTGGCACCTCTACACGGTCCGGGTGCCGGAGCGGGACGCGCTTGCGGAGCACCTTCGGTCGGGCGGGATCGGGACCGCGATCCACTACCCGCGGCCGATCCACCTCCAGGGCTCGATGGCGTCGGCAGGCGGCAAGGCCGGCGACCTGCCCGTGTCGGAGCAGCTCGCGCGCGAGGTGCTGTGCCTGCCGCTCTACCCCGAGCTGCCGCTCGAGGACGTCGCCCGCGTCGCGGACGAGGTGTGCGCCTTCCGGGGCGCCGCCGCCCGGGCCGCCGCCCGGTAGCGGGCGAGCAGCTACCGCTTCCGGTGGAGGGCCTCCCTCAGCAGGCGCAGCTGCGCCTGGGCGGCGTTCCGGACCTCGAGGTGGCGGCTCTCCCGGAGGAGCAGCTCGATGTAGTCGACGTCGCTGTCGCGCCGCATCTGGCGCGCGAGGATCTGACCGATGTGGCGGTCGCCCGCGAACGCCTTGAGCCGCTCCGCGTCGCGGATCCGCTTGGCCGCCTCCTGGCGAATGAAGAAGTGGCGGCTGCTGCGGACGACGGCGACGAGGTGGTCGTCGTGGCCGTGATCGGGGCCGAGCGACTCGATCCGGAAGACGAGATCGTCGTCCGAGAGCGCCAGCCAGCCCGTGTCGCCCGGGAGGGGGCCGGCGGCGACGGGTTCGCGCAGGTGGCGAGGGTCGTTCACGCCCCCCCGCTATTCGATCGACGCGGCCCGGCGGCGGAACTCGGCCACGACCCCGTCGAGGACCTTCTGCTCGGCGGGACCGATGCCTTCGAAGCTCATCCCGAACAGGAAACCCCCGCGCGGCGCGGGGCGGGCCCACCGGACGGTGGCGGGGAGACGCACGTGGGTGGGCCGGCGGCCGAAGCGCACCTCGACGCTGAGAGCGGCGCCGACGCCGGGTGGCTCGGCCTCCGTGTGGATGCGCCCCCCGCGGTCGCTGAGGTCGGTCAGGAAACCGGGGAGCCGCTGCCCGCCGAGGACGTAGCGGCAGGGCGCGACGAACGGCTGGAGGCGCTGGGTCTGCCGCTTCTTCTCGGCAGCGGCCATTGGGAAGGGCGGTCGCTCCTGGAGCCTACTGGCCTTCGGGAGTGGGGACCGACGTCTCTTCGGGGCCGGCCACGCTGTTGAGTAGCGCCTTCAACTCCTTCCCCATCTTGAAGTACGGGATCTTCTTGGGCGGGACGTCCACCTTCTCGCCCGTCTTCGGGTTGCGGCCCTTGCGCGGGGCGCGGTTGCGGAAGCGGAAGGAGCCGAAGCCCCGGATCTCCACCTCCTGGCCGCTCTGGAGCGCGGAGACGATGCTCCGGAGGGCGGCCTCGACGATGATCCCGGCCTGCACCTGGGTGATGTCGAGGCGCTTCGCCACGACGCCGATGAGGTCCGCCTTGGTCATTGCGGTTCGAGACGGCTCGACCATCGCCAGAGCTCCGTTCGCTCCCCCAGCCGACGAGGCGGGAAAGACGGCGGATTCTAGCTCGGCGAATCCCCCGAAGTCAAGGAAACCGCGAGGGATACGAGGGAAGGCGGGCGGGCCGGTCAGGCGTTGGCGGGTGGGCGGCCGAAGCCCACGGGCCGCTGCGTCGGCTTCGAGCCCATGGCGCCGAACGTCTTCTCGAGGGCCTTGTCGACGCGCTCCTCGACCGCGGTGCGCGTCTTGTCCTCGGCCTCGGCGATCTCGCTGATGACCAGGAACTTCGCCCGCTCGAGCATCCGCTTCTCGCGGAAGGACAGCGCCTTCTTGCGCGAGAGGAACGTGAGCCCCTTGAGGACCACGGCCACCTCGAAGAGGCTGCCGGTGCGCATCTTGTCGGAGTTCTCCTTGAAGCGGCCCTTCCAGTTGGTGACCTGGTCGATCCGGCCGTCCCCGAGCAGCGTGATGATCTTGCGGACCTCGGCGGCGCGGATCACCGGGCGAAGCCCCACGCCGTCGGCGTTCTGCTGCGGCACCCACACGCGCGAATCGTTGGCGAGGATCCGGAGCTGGTAGAGGCTGATCTTGCCGCCGGGAACCGGGCGCGTCTGGATGCTCTCGACGACGCCGATGCCGTGATTCGGGTAGATGACCTTCTCGCCGACCTGGAACTCCACGGTGACCTCTCTTTCCCTGGGCTGGGGGGGGGCTCCTGCGGGGAAGAACGACTCGCGATAGACGACATTTTACCAGCCGCCGGCACGAGGGGCAATCGAGCCGACGCGACATGAACGAAGTCGCTGCCCTGCACGAAACCTCGACGAAGTCGTACCTACAGCAGGAGCCCGTCGCGGTATGCGACGAGCGCGGCCACGCACGCGTCCACGTCCTTCTCGCTGTTGTAGAAGTGCGTCGAGACGCGCACGCCCTCGGGCTTCTCCGTGACGTGGACCCCGCGCTCCAGGAGGAACGCCCTCGCGCGCTTCGGGTCGGGCAGGCGCACCAGGGTCTCCCCCGAGCGGTGCTCGCCCCCGGGGGACAGGACCTCGAACGACTCGCGGCCGAGGCGGAAGGTCAGGTACATGTTCAGGGCCAGCACCCGCTCCGCCACCTGCTCGATGCCGATGCCCGAGAGGTAATCGACCGCGGCCCCGAGGGCGAAGATCGGCCCGAACGGAGGGCAGCCCATCTCGGTGCGCGCGTTCGAGGGCAGGAGGCGCAGGTGCCGGTTGTCGAAGGCGAACGGGTCGTCACCGCTCATCCACCCGACCGCGCGGGGCGGGCGCGCGTCGAGGAGCGCCTGGCTGACGTAGCAGAAGCCGGCGCCGAAGCCGGCGCCGAGCCACTTGTGGCCGGCGGTGGCCAGCGCGTCGACGCCGCTGCGCTTCACGTCCACCGGGAATGCCCCCACCGACTGGCTGCCGCACACCACCAGGTGGCGCTGGCCCTTGATGCGCCCGAACGCGTCGAGGTCCTGCCGGCAGCCGTTCGAGAACTGCACGTGGCTGATCGCGATCGTCGCGGTGCGGGGCGCCTCGCCCTCCGCGAACGACTCGAGCCGCAGGACGCCCTCGACCGCCGCCACGAAGCGCACGAGCACCCCGCGGTGGATCCAGGGCAGCGTCACCGTCGGGAACTCGAGCTCGTCGGAGAGCACCGGCCCGTCCCCCTCGAGGAGATCGGCGATCAGGTTGATGCCGGTCGAGGTGTTCGCGACGAAGGCGATCTCCCCCGACTGCGCCCCGACGAAGCGGGCCACCTTCTTCCGCACCGCCTCCCGCTTCTCGAGCCAGGCGTCCCAGTGCCGGTCGCCTCCCTCCTCGAGCTCGCGGTAGAAGTCGGCCACTGCCTCGCGCACCGGGCGCGGAGTGAGCGACGTGGCCGCGGCGTTCAGGTAGACCTTGCCGGCGAGGCCGGGGAAGTCGCCGCGGACGTCGTCCCACAGCGTCGTCATGGCGCGCAAGGATAGCTCACCCGTGCGTCGGCTGCCTTTCGGTCGCGGTCCGGCGGGGGCCGTCCACACACCCGACACGGCGGGACGCCCGCGCACGCGAGCGCCGGTCGCGCCTGTGGCTCGAGCGGGGTCTGGCACGATGCCGCCAATTCACAGCCGGGGCAAGATCCTCGAGCCGGCGGCCGCCGTGGGATAATTGCCTTTCGCGATGATCCATCGATCCCGTTCCGCCCTGCTTCTCGCCGCTTCGGCGCCCGCCGTCCTGGCGCTCGCCGGCTGCGGGGGATCCTCGGGTCCCAGCGGACCGGACGCGGGCGCGTCTCCGACTCCCATGCCGGCGCCCGCACCGACGCCGTCGCCGACCCCTTCCCAACCGGACTTCGGGGTGTCGTGGACTCAGCCGAGCCTCAAGCACATCTCCGTGGCGAAGGCCCGCGACGTCGCGAGGCTCGACGTCATCATCGGGCCCAAGGCGTGAACGGCGCCGGCGTTCGCGGTAGACTCTGATCGACGGGTCCGCCGGGGTGGCGAAACGGCATACGCGATGGGCTCAAAACCCATTGGGCCTCACGGCCCGTGCGGGTTCAAGTCCCGCTCCCGGCACCACGCGCCCCGCCGCACGTCAGTGAGAGGACGAGGCTGCCGGCTCTCCTGACCCTGGGCTCGATCCGTCACCTCGTCGTCCTCGAGGCGCTGGTCCTGGTTTTCTTCCGCCTGCTCGACCTGGTGTTGCTGCGGGAGCGTCGCTCGCGGCGGCGGACGGGAGGGACCGCAAATCCCGTGCGTCGGGAGCGCGTAGCGCCTCAGGGCGAGGCAGCAGCGGCGCTCGCTACGCCTTCAGGATGCCATCCCAGCCCTTGCGGTACTCGGGCCGCTTGATGAACGGGGCGGCTTCCGGCGCGTTGCGGGCGCGCAGGTTCTGGTAGTCCCACTCGATCTTCTTCCCGGTCCGGTAGGCCACGTTGCCGAGGTGGTTCGCTTCGGTCGTCCACCCGGAGTACTGGAAGTCCGAGCCGGGCACTGGACCGACGCCCTTGCAGGCGTTGACCCACTCCACCCAATGGCCGGGCGAGCGGGGCAGCGTCGCGGGTGGCGTCTGGAAGTCCTTGAACCTCTCCTCGGGCAGCAGCTTCCCATTGCCGAGCAGCATGCCCTTGTCGCCGATGAACAGGTTCGAGCGGCCGCCCCACTCCGGCACCCACCCTGGCGGTTTACTGTCGCCCTGGTGCCAGACGAGCTTGAGCGGTGGCTGGGAGCCGACGGCCGCGAACTCGTAGGTCACCGTCATGGTCGCTGGGGCCAGTTCCTTGTGGGCCACCGGTCCGTTGGGCGACTGGGCCTCGATCGTCAGCGGGGTCATCACGCGCCCGCCCTTCCCGTCCGGCTGCCAGAGGTCCAACACCGTGTACGGCACGTCGTTGTCATGGCTGCCGAGGTCGCTCATCGTGCCGTTGCCGAAATCCCACCAGCGGTACCACCGGGGGCCGGGGAAGTACGTCGCATGGAATGGCCGCGCCGGCGCGGGGCCGAGCCACAGATCCCAGTGAATGTTCGGCGGAATCGGCATCTCTTCCTTGAACCGATCGACGATCTGGATGCCGTTGTAGAACCCATGCGGTTTGTCGAACTTCTCGGCGGACGCGGCGTCCTGGAGTCCCCACGCGCGATCGGCCCACACGTGGACTTCGCGCACCGGACCGATGACGCCGGTCATGAGGATTTCCCTGATCGTGCGCCGGCCCTCCGTGGCGTGGCCCTGGTTGCCCATCTGCGTCGCCAGCTTCGGGTTCTTCGCGGCCGTCTCGCGGATGAGCCGGGTTTCCCAGATGTTGTAGGCGAGCGGCTTCTCGCAGTAGACGTGCTTGCCGTGCGTCAGCGCCAGGTAGGTGGCAAACGCGTGCGTGTGCTCGCAGGTGGCGACAACGACGGCGTCGAAGTCGTTCGGGCTGTCGAAGACGCGCCGGAGGTCGTTGAACTTCTTGGCCTGCGGGTACCGCACGGCCGCGCTATCCACGGCAGTCTGGTTGACGTCGCAGACGACGACGACGTTTTCGTCGGGATGCGGCGCCACCGGGCCCGCCGCGGCTGCGCCACCGCGGGCCGCGCCGCCGGCCGCCGCTGCGCCGCGGCCACCGCGCCCTGCCGTGATGGTGAGTTCGCTCATGCTCGCAGTGGCGCGGCCGCCGGAGGCGATGAACGCGATGTTCAACTTGCTGTTCAGATTCTGGCCGCGCAGAAACGCGGGTGCGCCTGTGATCACCCCGGCCGCCGCCAGGGCCCCGCCGACAAACTCACGCCGCGTCATCTGACGCTGGCGCGCCTTCTTCGTCTTCTTGTTCATGGCTTTCATGGCTGTGCTCCTCGCCGCGCGGCTCCCCGCCGCTGATCCATCCCCGGAAAACTGCTGGCTAGCCCCGTCTCCCCGGAACCAATGCGCGTATTCTCATCGATCCGCCCGGGCGCGGCAAGGGCGATCGGGGAGTTCAAACTTCAGACTTCGAACTTCAAACTGGACGCCTGACACTGGGGCCAAGACGCCCCAAGGCGGCCCTTTGCGCCCAATTCTCTCTTCTGGCCCCTACCTCCAGCCTGCCCAGTCCCCTTACTGAGGTGTCGCGGGCGGGAACGGGAAGAGCTGCCGGATCCGCTTAGTCACCCAAAGCGAGAAACCAGCGCTGGCCTGGCGAGGCTATGGAAGCGGTGGTGTGCTCTGGCCGTAGTAGTCCGATCCCCAAGCAGGCGACGGTGCCGTCGCTCTTCAGACCACGGCGTGGACGGGCTCTACTTCTTGCCAGCCTTCTGTGTCACGGGAATGCCAGAGTCGTGGCTGTAGATCACTTTCCACTGGCCAGCGATTCTCCAGGCGGTTACGGAATTGGTGAAATCATACCAAGCCTTCTTTGTCGCTTGATAATCCCATCGTGAACCATCAGCATGCGCGCCTCCTTCATTGGTCTGGCCGCTTGTACGCGACTTGTCGGTCCTGATCGACCTGACTGCGCCAATGGAGCCTCAAGGGGTCAAGTGCATTTCGGGCGAACCCATTGATGCGGAACGGTTGGGCTCGGTCGGTCACAGTGAAGCCGGAGCCGCGAAGCGACTCAAAATCCCGAGCCTCGCAAGGGGCGTGTGGGTTCGATTCCCACCTCCGGCACCAATCCCCGCTTCGTTGAGCTGACGCCGACTGGTCCGGCCCCGGCTTGCTGCGGGAGCGGGCCCGGCTGTGTCATTCTGAAGGCGATGAAACCCACGGCCGTTGCCCTGGTGCTGGCTCTCTCGCTCGGCACGGGCGAGGCGCGCGCCGATGCGGTTTCCCGCGTGGGCGACGTCGGCGCCATCCTGCTTCCCGTCGGCGCGGCCGGGGGTGCGATCCTCGCGAAGGATCATCGCGGCCTCGGACAGCTGGCCGAGGCCTACGCCTCCGCGATGGCCGTCGTCTACGTGCTGAAGCCGCTCGTCGACCGGACCCGGCCCGACGGCGGCCACCTGTCCTTCCCGAGCGCCCACG
Organism: Vicinamibacteria bacterium; assembly: GCA_041489115.1. Lineage (GTDB taxonomy): Bacteria > Acidobacteriota > Vicinamibacteria > Fen-336 > Fen-336 > DATBSL01. The sequence goes on from JBGPQQ010000082.1 coordinate 7,499, forward strand.
CCGCGAGCGCCTTCGCGGGAGCGGCCTTCCTCCACAGACGGTACGGGTGGCGCTACGGGATTCCCGCCTACGCGGTGGCCTCTTTCGTCGGCTACAGCCGGGTGGAATCCAAACGCCACTACACGAGCGACGTCGTGGCGGGCGCCGCCATCGGGATCGCGGCGAACCTCGTGTTCACCCATCCTCGCGAGCACGTATCGATCGTCGTCGACCTGGGCCGAGGCCATGCCGGCTCCCGCGTCACCATCGCGTGGTGAGGACGTCGGCTGGCGGTGCCGCGCAGCCGCGATCCTCGCCGCCCCCTTCGTCCTGGTCGGCCCTCCGGCCGGCGCCGCCGAGGCCGCGCCTCCGGCGGCGGACGGCAGCATCACCGTCGGGTCGACGTGCCCGCAGATGCATCCGGAATGCTTCGCCGGCCGCATCGCCACGCGATGGGAGCTGGACTCCTTCGCGCGCGACCTACCGTCGGGCCGCAGCGCCTGGTCGCTGCTCGAGACCGTGGAGCCGGCGGCCGTCGTCGACCGGATCGACGGCGCCGGGCTTCACCTCGACGAGCCGGGCCGCTTCGCGATGCGCGGGGCGTCCTGGACCCAGAACACATTGCTCCTCGACGGCGTGGACGTCACCGACCCGCTCCACGGGGGAACCCCTCTCGTGTTTCCCGACGTGGACAGCCTCGAGTCGATCGAGGTGACCTCGGCCCTGGCGCCGGCCGAGCACTCGTCCCCGGGCGTCACCCTCGCTCTCACGTCGCGCGAGCCGGCGGCCTCGTGGCGGGGCACGGCGCAGGCCTACGGCCTCGCCTCGGGGCTGCAGTCGGGAGGAGCCCCGGGCGGTGCCCCTTCGATCGCGCGCTTCGGGTCCCTCGGGGATGCGAACGCGCTCGTCAGCGGGCCGATGGCCAGCGAGCGACTTCGGCTTATCGCGGCCGGACGCCTGGCAAGCGTCCGGCGCTTCGAGCGGGTCGACGCGACCGAGCTGGAATCGCGCCTCGCCTCGGGCTTGCTCCAGCTGACCTGGCGCGCGGGCCAACGGGACACGCTGCGGCTCGGTGGCCTGGCTCAGGCGCTGGAGAGACCGCTCGCGGCTCGTGTCCGCTTCCCGGGTGATCCGGTGCCCGAGCGCGTCGACGCGCTCGGGGCCACGTCTCTCTGGACCCATGAGGGCGACGGCGTGGCCGCCTCCGCCTTCGCGGGCGTCTGGACCGGGAGGTTCGTGCCGCAGACGGAGGGGCGCGCGGCCGACGGGACCGTCGAGCGCCTGCGGGACGGGCCCGTGCCCGATCTCGTGTTCCCTTCGCGCAGCCGGCGCTCGTCGTGGAGCGCCGGCGGCCGCCTCGCGCTCCGTGCCGCGACGCTCGGCGGCCTGTGGCACGCGCCCCGCTTCGGCCTCACCCTCGCGCGCGCATCGGCGACCGAGAGCCGGGGCGTGGGTGGTCCGATACCCGAGACGGTCGACGGCCTCGCCGCGCGCGTGTGGGACTACACCTGGCCGGGGCCCGACTCGCGCCGGCATGTGCTCGACCTCGCGGCCTGGGCGAGCGAGCGCCTCGCGTGGCGCGATCGGCTGTTCGTCGAGGCGGGCCTGCGGCTCGAGAGGACGACTGGCGCGGCGGAGGGCGCGGCGCAGGGAGTCTCGTGGACGTCGCTCCTGCCCCGCGTCTCGGCGCGGCTGCGGCTGACCGACGCCGGCCGGCTCAGCCTCCTCGGCGGCTGGGGCGAGTACCGGCACCGCCTCCTGCTCGCCCCTCTCGCGTTCGGGGACCCGAACGCCCCTCAGGCTTCCGTCTACCGCTGGATGGATGCGAACGGCGACGGCCTCTACGACCCCTCCGAACGCGGCCCCCTCGTGGCCCACGTGGGTCCTGGCGCGGGCGACGGGTCGCTCGCCGGAATCGACCCCGGCCTCCGGCCGCCGCGCACGCGCGAGCTCGTGGCCGGCGTCGAGGCGTCGCCCGGGGAGGGCTGGGTGCTCGGCCTCACCGGCTTCGACCGCCGCGAGACCGACCTCGTCGAGTCGGTCGACGTGGGCGTGTCGTCCGCCGACTACGTCGTCCGCTACCTGCCGGATCCGGGCGGGGACATCGCCGGGTCGCAGGACGATCAGCGGCTGCCCGTCTTCGACCGCAGGCCGGAGTCCTTCGGCCTCGATCGCTACCTCCTCACCAACCCCGCCGGCCACACGGGCCTGCACCAGGGCGTGGAGCTGCGCGTCGAGAAGACGCTCGGCGCCTGCCTCGCGCTCTTCGCCGGCGCCACCGCGTCCCGGACCGAGGTCCGGGGCGGGAACCGCGGCTTCCGCGTGACGGAGAACGACCAGGGGGTGGTCGGCGAGCTTCTCGACGACCCGAACGCGGACACGTACTCCCGGGGCCGCGGATTCTTCGACCGGGCCTACACGATCAAGGCCGCCGCCGCGTGGCGCGCGCCGA
>JBGPQQ010000083.1:0-9903 GCA_041489115.1 Vicinamibacteria bacterium
CGGGGAAGGACGCAGCATGGAGATTCGGGCCGACGAGATCACGAGGATCCTCCGCGAGCAGCTCGGGGGGTTCACCGCCGACATCGAAGTGGCCGAGGTCGGCACCGTGCTGAGCGTGGGCGACGGCATTGCCCGCATCCACGGCCTCGAGCGCTGCATGGCCGGCGAGCTCCTCGAGCTGCCCCGCGGCGTCATGGGCCTCGCCCTCAACCTCGAGGAGGACTCGGTGGGCGCGGTGCTGCTCGGCGAGTCGCAGAAGATCCGCGAGGGCGACCAGGTCAAGCGCACCCGGCGGATCATGTCCGTCCCGGTGGGCGAGGCCCTGGTGGGCCGGGTGGTGAACGCGCTCGGGCAGCCGATCGACGGGAAGGGCCCGATCAAGACGACCGGCTTCAACCCCATCGAGCGGATCGCCCCCGGCGTCGTCGCGCGCCAGCCCGTGAAGGAGCCGCTCCAGACCGGGCTCAAGGCGATCGACGCCATGGTGCCGATCGGCCGCGGCCAGCGCGAGCTCATCATCGGCGACCGCCAGACCGGCAAGACCGCGGTGGCGGTCGACACCATCATCAACCAGAAGGGCTCGGGGGTCGTCTGCATCTACGTGGAGATCGGCCAGAAGCAGTCCACGATCGCCCAGGTAGTGCGGACCCTCGAGGAGTTCGGGGCGATGGACTACACGATCGTGGTCGCCGCCTCCGCCTCCGAGCCCGCGCCCTTACTCTACGTCGCCCCCTACGCGGGCTGTGCCATGGGCGAGTTCTTCCGCGACGACGGCAAGCACGCGGTCTGCATCTACGACGACCTCTCCAAGCACGCCGCCTCCTACCGCGAGATCTCGCTGCTGCTGCGCCGGCCGCCGGGGCGCGAGGCGTTCCCGGGCGACGTCTTCTACCTCCACAGCCGCCTCCTCGAGCGCGCGGCCAAGCTCAACGACCAGAACGGGGGGGGGTCGCTCACCGCCCTGCCCGTCATCGAGACCCAGGCCGGGGACCTCTCCGCCTACATCCCCACGAACGTCATCTCGATCACCGACGGCCAGATCTTCCTCGAGTCCGATCTCTTCAACTCGGGCATCCGCCCCGCGATCAACGTCGGCAACTCGGTCTCGCGCGTCGGCGGCTCCGCCCAGGTGAAGGCGATGAAGGCGGTGGCCGGCCGGCTCCGCCTCGACCTCGCCCAGTACCGCGAGATGGCGGCCTTCGCGATGTTCGCCTCCGACCTCGACAAGTCCACGCAGGCGCTGCTCGCCCGCGGCCAGAGGACGACCGAGATCCTGAAGCAGGACCAGTACCAGCCGATGCCGGTCGCGAAGCAGATCACGCTCATCTTCGCCGCCACGAACGGCTTCCTCGACGCGCTGCCCGTCCCCGACTGCCGCCGCTATGAGAAGGAGCTCCTGGCCTGGCTCGACCGCAGCCAGGGCCCGCTCCTCGCGGCGATCGCCGAGAAGAAGGACATCAAGGGCGAGCTCACGGAGAAGCTGAAGGCGGCGCTCACCGAGTTCTCCGCCGTCTTCCAGCCCGCCGGCAAGGCCTAGGGGGCGGAAGAGCGAAGGCCCCATGCCCGCCCTCATCGACATCCGGCGCCGGATCCGCAGCGTCCGGAGCACCCAGCAGATCACGAAGGCGATGAAGATGGTCTCGGCGGCCAAGCTGCGCCGCGCGCAGGAGGCCATGTTCGCGGCCCGTCCCTACGCCCGGAAGATGATGGAGGTCCTGAACTCGATGGCCTCCCGGGCGACGCCCGACGCGCACCCCCTCCTCCAGGAGCGGGGCCACGAGAAGGTCCTCCTCGTGGTGATCACCGCCGACAAGGGTCTCTGCGGCGCCTTCAACGCGAACATCATCCGCACCGCGGGCCGCTTCCTCGCCGACCGGAAGGACGGCGCGGTGGAGCTCGCCCTCGTGGGGAGGAAGGGGCGGGACTTCTTCCGCCGCCGGGCGGTGAAGGTGCGCTCGGAGCGGGTGGGCGTCTTCCAGGCCCTGCGCTACCAGACCGCGCGCGAGCTGGCCCAGGAGCTGATGGAAGCCTTCACGAGCGGCGAGGCGGACCAGGTGTTCCTCGTCTACAACGAGTTCAAGAGCGTCATCCAGCAACGGCTGGTCATCGACCGCCTACTGCCCATCGAGCGGCACGCCCTCCACGCGCAGGAGCTGTCCCTCGACTACCTCTACGAGCCGGAGCCGGCCGGGATCTTCGCCACCATCCTCCCCAAGCACGTCGAGGTGCAGGTGTGGAAGGCGCTCCTCGAGTCGCAGGCGGCGGAGCAGGGTGCGCGCATGACCTCGATGGACTCGGCCACCAACAACGCCTCGGAGATGATCGACCGGCTGACCCTGTACATGAACAAGGTCCGCCAGGCCGCGATCACCAATGAGATCATCGAGGTCGTGTCGGGCGCGGGCGCGCCATCGTAGGAGAGCAGGCACTCATGGCATCGGCAAACGTCGGCCGCGTCGTCCAGGTGATCGGCCCCGTGGTGGACGTGGAGTTCGACAAGGAGATCCCGCCCATCTACCAGGCGCTCCACATCACCGCGGAGGGCGAGGCCCCGATCGACGTGATCGCCGAGGTCCAGCAGCACCTCGGGGAGAGCCGGGTGCGCTGCGTCAGCATGCAGCCCACCGACGGCATGGTGCGGGGCACGAAGGCGATCGACACCGGCGGCCCCATCACGGTGCCGGTCGGCAACGCGACGCTCGGCCGCGTCCTCAACGTGATCGGCGAGCCGGTGGACGAGCTCGGCCCGGTGAAGGCGGAGAAGCGCTACCCGATCCACCGGCCCGCGCCGGCGTTCGTCGACCAGTCCACCGCCCTCGAGATGTTCGAGACCGGGATCAAGGTCGTCGACCTGCTCGAGCCCTATGTCCGCGGCGGCAAGATCGGCCTCTTCGGCGGCGCCGGGGTCGGCAAGACCGTCATCATCATGGAGCTCATCAACAACATCGCCAAGAAGCACGGCGGGGTCTCGGTCTTCGCCGGGGTCGGCGAGCGGACCCGCGAGGGCAACGACCTCTGGCTCGAGATGCAGGAGTCGGGGGTCGTCAACATCAAGGAGCTCGAGAAGTCGAAGGCGGCGCTCATCTACGGCCAGATGACCGAGCCGCCCGGGGCCCGCGCCCGGGTGGCCCTCACCGGTCTCACCGTGGCGGAGTACTTCCGCGACGAGGAGGGCAAGGACGTCCTCCTCTTCATCGACAACATCTTCCGCTTCACCCAGGCGGGCTCGGAGGTCTCGGCCCTCCTCGGCCGCATGCCGTCGGCGGTCGGCTACCAGCCGACCCTCCAGACCGAGATGGGCGAGCTCCAGGAGCGGATCACCTCCACGAAGAAGGGCTCGATCACGTCGGTGCAGGCCATCTACGTGCCCGCCGACGACTACACCGACCCCGCGCCGGCCACCACCTTCGCCCACCTCGACGCGACCACGAACCTCTCGCGGCAGATCGTGGAGCTCGGCATCTACCCCGCGGTCGACCCCCTCGCCTCCTCCTCGCGCATCCTCGACCCCCGCGTCATCGGCGAGGAGCACTACGCGGTCGCGCGCGCGGTCAAGCAGGTCCTCCAGCGCTACAAGGACCTCCAGGACATCATCGCCATCCTCGGCATCGACGAGCTCTCCGAGGAGGACAAGCTCATCGTGGCCCGGGCGCGCAAGATCCAGAAGTTCCTCTCCCAGCCCTTCTACGTGGCCGAGCAGTTCACCGGCATCCCCGGCAAGTACGTGCCGCTCAAGGACACCGTGCGCAGCTTCGACATGATCGTGAAGGGCGAGCTCGACGACCTGCCCGAGCAGGCGTTCTACATGGCCGGCGCCATCGAGGACGTCCACGAGCAGGCGAAGGCGATGCAGGGCTAGGCATCCCATGCCGCTCCCCCCGAAGCTCGTGCTCGAGATCGTGACCCCCGAGGGCCTCCTCCTCCGCGACGAGGTGGAGGAGGTGATCGCCCCCGGCGAGCAAGGCTACTTCGGGGTCCGCCCCGGCCACACCCCGCTCATGGCGACCCTCGGCATCGGCGAGCTGTCGTACCGCAAGGAGAGCACATGGCACCGGCTCACCTGCTTCTCGGGTTGGTGCGAGGTCCTGCCCGACCGGGTGAGCGTGCTCGCCGACATCGGCGAGCGGGCCGCCGACATCGACGTGGGCCGCGCCGAGCAGGCCCTGAAGGGCGCCGGGGAGCGCCTGAAGGCCATCCGGAACGAGGCGGGATACGACGAGGCCCATCTCGCCTACGTCCGCGCCGTGACCCGACTCGCCGTCGCCCGCAAGGAGCGGGGCGGGCCCTGAGCGGCGCGGAGAGCCCCGCGCGCTGGCCATGATCGCCGCGATCCGGGCGCTCGTCCGCTACCGCGCCCTCGTCCGGAGCCTCGTCTCCCGCGAGCTCAAGGCCCGCTACCGCGGGAGCGTCCTCGGCTTCTTCTGGAGCTTCGTCAACCCGCTGCTGCTCCTCCTCACGTACACGCTCGTCTTCACCGTGATCCTGCCCGGGCGGCAGTCCGCGGTCATCCAGCCCTATTTCCTGTTCTTCTTCTGCGGGATCCTGCCCTGGACCTGGTTCTCGGCTTCGCTCGCCGAGTCGTCGGGTGTCCTCATCTCGAGCGGGAACCTCATCAAGAAGGTGCTCTTCCCCGCCGAGGTCCTCCCCGCGGTCACCGTCCTCGCGAACCTCGCCCACTTCCTCCTCGGCCTGCCCATCCTGCTCGTGTTCCTGGCGTGGAAGGGCAAGCTCGGCTGGACGGCGCTCCTCCTCCCCCTGCCTCTGCTGGTGCAGTTGGTGCTGTGCCTGGGCTTCGCCCTCTTCCTCTCCGCGCTCACCGTCCACTTCCGCGACGTCCAGAGCATCCTCGGCCACGTGCTCCACCTCTGGTTCTTCGCGACCCCGGTGCTCTACCACTACGGCGACATCCAGGGGACGCTGCGGCAGGTCCTGCGGATGAACCCGATGACGCACGTGCTGGTCTCCTACCAGCAGATCCTCTTCCACGGCCACTTCGGCCACTGGCGCGGGCTGGGCCTCGCCTTCCTGGTCGGCGTCCTCGTCTTCGCCGCGGGCGCCTTCCTCTTCGATCGCCTGCGCGACACCTTCCCGGAGGAAGTGTGAGAGCCCCGGCCATCGCCGCGAGGGACGTGGCCAAGGTCTACCGGCGCTTCGTCCACCGCAACCAGTTCAAAACGCTGAAGAGCGCGCTCCTCACCGGGAGCCTCCTCTCGGACCTGCGCCCGGACGAGATCTTCACCGCCCTCGACGGCGTCTCCTTCGAGGTCCCGGTGGGCTCGACGTTCGGGGTCATCGGCGAAAACGGCTCGGGCAAGTCGACGCTGCTCAAGCTGGTGGCCGGCATCACCAAACCCACCCGGGGCACCCTCGTGGTGGACGGGCGCGTCTCCGCCCTCATCGAGCTCGGGGCGGGGTTCCACCCCGAGATCTCCGGGCGCGAGAACGTCTCGATCAACGGGATCATGCTCGGGCTGACGCGGCGGGAGGTCGAGCGCCGCTTCGACGAAATCGTGGCCTTCGCCGAGATCGAGGAGTTCATCGACGCCCCGGTGAAGACGTACTCCTCGGGCATGTACATGCGGCTCGGCTTCGCGGTGGCGATCCACGTCGACCCCGACGTGCTGCTCATCGACGAGGTGCTGGCGGTGGGCGACGAGGCCTTCACCCGCAAGTGCCTCGACAAGATCGCGGAGTTCCGCCGCCGCGGGAAGACGATCCTCTTCGTGACCCACAGCCTCGGGCTCGTCGAGAAGATGTGCGACGACGTGCTGTGGCTCCGCCACGGCCAGGCCGCCGACCGGGGGGACCCGAAGCGGGTGGTCGACGCGTACCTCACCTACGTGGCGGGCGGCGAGGAGGCGCGGCTCAGGTCCGGTCCGGCCGCGGTCGAAGCCAGGACCGCGGGGCAGCCGGCCGCCCCGGCGGCGGCGACGGCGGGCGGCGAGGCGTCGCTCGCGGGCGGGTACCGCCCCGGCCGCTGGGGCAGTCGCGAGGTCGAGATCCGCGCGGTGCGCTTGCTGGACGGGCGTGATCGCGAGCGCCACGTCTTCGTGCCCGGGGAGACCCTGACCCTCGCGCTCTCCGTCCACGCGGCGGAGCCCGTCACGGACTTCGTGTTCGGGGTGGGGCTCTTCTCCGCGGAGGGCACCCGGGTCTACGGCACCAACACCGACATCGAGGGCTTCCGCGCCTCCCGGATCGCGGGCGACGCGGAGGTGCGCCTCGCGCTCGAGGGGCTGAGCCTCGTCGAAGGCACCTACCTCGTGGACCTCGCCGTGCACCGGGGCGACGGCACGCCCTACGACTACCTCCGGGGCCAGCACTCGTTCCGCGTGAAGAGCCGGGTCAAGGACGTGGGGCTCTACCGCCCGCTCCATCGGTGGTCGTTCGCGGGCGGCGCCCTCGTCTCCCCGCCCGAGCCGCGCGGCGAGCTCGACCTCGGCGACGAGCCGGGCGCCTGAGCGCCCGCCCCCGGGTATGCTGGAGCGATGAAGGGGCCGACTCCCCTCGCCGACCTCGCCCGGGAGCGCCTCGCCTGGCGCGCCTCGGGAGCGCGCGTGGTGATGACGAACGGCTGCTTCGACCTGCTGCACCCCGGCCACCTGGTGCTCCTCGAGGCGGCGCGGCAGGAGGGGGACCGACTCGTGGTGGCCCTCAACTCCGACGCCTCCGTCCGCGGCCTCAAGGGGGAGGGCCGGCCGGTCCTGCCGGAAGGCGAGCGCGCCGAGGTGCTCCTCTCCCTCGAGGCGGTGGACCACGTCGTGCTCTACCACGAGCCCACGCCGATCGAGGTGGTCCGGGCCCTCCTGCCCGACGTGCTGGTGAAGGGCGCCGACTGGGCCGCGGACGAGATCGTCGGCCGCGCCGAGGTCGAGGCGGCGGGAGGCCGCGTGGTGCGAGTGGCGCTCGTGCCCGCCCGATCGACCTCCGCGATCGTCGAGCGCATCCGCCGGCCGTGAGCGCCCCCCCCCCCGCCTGGCTGGCGCCGCTCCTCGATCTCCCCGCGGTGGCCGAGGCCCGCGTCCGGCTCGCCGCGTCCGGCCGCGTCGCGCTCTCCGGCCTCGTCGGGCCCGCCCGCGGTCTCGTCCCGCTGCTGCTCACCGAAGCGCCCCTCCTCGTGGTGGTGCCCCGCGAGCGCGACGTGGAGGAGACGGCGCAGGACCTGCGGACCCTCGCCGCCGAGGCCGGCCTGCCGGGCGCCGTCCTCGCCCTGCCCGCGCCGGGGCCGCCCCCCTTCCGCGGCCTGCCCCGCCACGTCGACGCTTCGGCACGACGAGCGACGGCGCTCCTCCAGGCCCGGAGCGCGCGCGCCCTCGTCGCCTCGCCGGCGAGCCTCCTCCGGCCGAGCCTCGCCCCGCACCTGCTGGAGACGCGCGTAGTGAGCTTGTGCGTCGGCGACGAGATGACGCCGGAGATCCTGCTCGAGGCGCTCGACGAGGGCGGCTACGCGCGGGAGGACCCCGTCACCGCCCCCGGCCAGATGGCGCGCCGCGGCGGCATCCTCGACGTTTTCCCTTCCGACCGCCCGGAGCCCGTGCGCATCGAGTTCTTCGGCGACACCGTGGAGAGCCTGCGTCGCTTCGACCCCGACACCCAGCGGGCCACCGGCCCGGTCGACGCCCTCGTCACCCTGCCCCTCGCCGACGTCTTCGCGACGCGCTCCGTGCTCGGGGCACTGCCGGCGGTGCTGGCCGAGCGCTTCGCGGGACGGCGCGAGCTCGCCCCCCTCCTCGAGTCGCTCGAGCGCGGCCTCCAGCCGGAGGGGCTCGCCGAGCTCGTGGCCCTCGTGCCCGGAGCGACCGTGCCGCCCTGGGCGCACCTCCCCCCGGGGCCGGTCGCGGTGATCGAGCCGGAAGCGGTGACACAGGAAGCGGAGGGCTTCTGGGCGCGGGCGGTCGAGGACCGGGCGCGCCGCGCGGAGGGGCTCACGCCCGAGCCCGCGGAGGCGCTCGTCCCCCTCGCGGCCCTCGCGGCGCGCCTCGCCGCGACGCCCCTCGTCGAAGCGCGCGAGGTCGACGCCTCCGGAATGGCGATACACCTCGCCTGCCGGCCCGCCCCCACCTACGCGGGCGACGTCCGCCGCCTCGCCGACGACCTCCGGGGCGCGACCGCGACCACCGTGGTGCTCCTCGGCAACACCGGCCGCGCCGACCGTCTCGCCGACGTGCTGCGCGAGGACGGCGTCGCGGTCGGCGAAGGCTCGCAGGTCCTCACCCGGGTGGGCGTCCTCTCCCGCGGGTTCGAGCTGCCCGAGGCCGCGCTCACCGTCCTCGCCGACGGGGACGTCTTCCCCGAGGAGGTCCACCTCCACGCGCGGGGCCGGCGCCGCGGCCTGCGGAGCTTCCTCTCCGACTTCCGCGACCTGAAGACGGGCGACCTCGTCGTCCACGAGGAGCACGGCATCGGGCGCTTCCTGGGCCTCGAGACCCTGGAGATCGGCGGCGCCACCCGGGAGTTCATGGTCCTCGGCTACCAGGCGGGCGACAAGCTCAAGGTCCCGGTGGAGAGCTTCGACCGCATCCAGAAGTACGCGAGCGCGGAGGGCGCGCGTCCGGCCGTGGACCGGCTGGGCAGCGGGAGCTGGGAGAAGACGAAGACCCGCGTCAAGAAGGCCATGCGCGACATGGCCCAGGAGCTCCTGCGCCTCTACGCCGAGCGGAAGGCCCGCCCCGGACACGCCTTCGCCGGGGAGAGCCCGTGGCAGAGGGAGTTCGAGGAGGCCTTCGAGTACGAAGAGACCCCGGACCAGGCCCAGGCCATCGCCGAGGTGGCGGCGGACATGGCCTCGCCGACGCCCATGGACCGCCTCGTGTGCGGAGACGTGGGCTACGGCAAGACCGAGGTCGCCATGCGCGCGGCCATGCGCTCGGTCCTCGACGGCAAGCAGGTCGCGGTCCTCGCCCCCACCACCGTGCTCGCCTTCCAGCACTGGAAGACCTTCCGCAAGCGCTTCGCGCCCTTCCCGGTCACGGTCGAGATGATCTCCCGCTTCCGCACCCCGAAGGAGATCAAGGGCGTCCTCGCGCGCGTTGCCGCCGGCGGGGTGGACGTGCTCATCGGCACCCACCGCCTCCTCTCGAAGGACGTCGTCTTCCGCGACCTCGGCCTCCTGGTGGTGGACGAGGAGCAGCGCTTCGGGGTCGCCGCCAAGGAGAAGCTCAAGCACCTCAAGACGACCGTGGACTGCCTCACCCTCTCCGCGACCCCCATCCCGCGCACGCTCCAGATGGGCCTCGGCGGCATCCGCGACATGTCGGTCATCGAGACCCCGCCCCGCGATCGCCTCGCCATCCAGACCGCGATCGTCAAGTTTTCGACCGACGTCATCGCGGCCGCGGTCCGGCAGGAGCTCGCCCGGGAAGGCCAGGTCTTCGTCGTCCACAACCGGGTCGAGTCCATCTACTCGCTGGCCAGCCTCGTGCAGCGGCTCGTTCCGGAGGCGCGGGTCGCCGTCGCCCACGGGCAGATGAAGGAGGTGGAGCTCGAGAAGGTCATGCTCGCGTTCGTGGAGGGGCGCACGGACGTCCTAGTCGCGACCACCATCGTCGAGAACGGCCTCGACATCCCGCGCGCCAACACCCTCGTGGTGAACCGCGCCGACCGCTACGGCCTCGCCCAGCTCTACCAAGTGCGCGGCCGGGTGGGCCGTTCCGACCGCCGGGCCTTCGCCTACCTCCTCGTGCCCCCGGACACCGTGCTCTCGGAGATCGCGAGGAAGCGCCTGGCCGCGATCCACGAGTTCTCCGACCTCGGGGCCGGCTTCCGCATCGCCGCCCTCGACCTCGAGCTCCGCGGCGCCGGGAACCTGCTCGGCGGCCAGCAGAGCGGGCACATCCAGGCGGTCGGGCTCGACCTCTACGTCAAGCTCCTCGAGCAGGCGATCCTGGAGCTGCGCGGCGAGCC
>JBGPQQ010000084.1:0-9768 GCA_041489115.1 Vicinamibacteria bacterium
CCTCTAGGTACCGCGTTCCCGCCGGCTGGGCAGTGGGCGTCCTCGTCTTCGCGCTCGCGCGGCCCACCCATGGGTCGCTGCTCCTGGGCCTGCCGCTCGCCGTCCTCGGCGAGGCGATCCGGATCTGGGCCTCGGGCCACATCGAGAAGACGAAGCGCCTCGCGACCGGCGGGCCTTACGCGCACTCCCGCAACCCGCTCTACGTGGGCAGCCTGGCGATGGCCCTCGGGGTGGCCGTCGCCTGCGCCAGCCCCTGGGTCGTGCTCGCGGTGGCCGCCTACTTCCTCGCCTTCTACCCGTCCGTGATGCGGGAGGAAGAAACCTTCCTGGCGGCGAAGTTCCCGGAGGAGCACGCGGCCTGGGCGGCCGCCGTGCCCCTCTTCCGGCCGAGGCCCACGCCGGGCGGAGCGCGCTCCTCGCGCTTCGAGTGGGCCCGCGTGCGGGTGAACCGCGAGTGGCGGACCGCGGCGGCGCTGCCTCTCCTCGCCGCGATTCTCGTCGCGCTCCCGCACCTGCGCCGCGCCCTGGGCCTCTGATCTGAGGACGCGCCCCCGTGAAGTAGAATCCGCCCGCTCCCCACCGGAGTGCGAATCGGAGGCTCTCATGACCCTGTGCCTCGCCGCGGTCGGACTCAGCGCATTCCTCCTGGCGCCGCCCGTCGATCCCCCCGTTGCCGTCCCCGCGCCGCCCGCCGCGGCGACGGCCTTCCTCGCCGCGGCTCCCGCGTCCGCACAAGGGCCGAAGGCGCCCTCGACCCGCGAGCTCGAGCGCATCAACTGGATGGAGCTGCGGGAGTGGGTGCCGTCGCGGTCGACGACGGTGCTACTTCCCCTCGGCACGCTCGAGGCCCACGGCGTGACCGCCAATGGCTCCGACATCCTCGCCCCGGTGGCGATCGCCCGCGACATCGCCCCCCCGCTCGAGGCCTTCGTCGCGCCCGTGATCCCCTACGGCTTCACGGGCTCGATGGACGCCTACGCCGGTGGCCTCACCGTGCCCGAGGAGCCGTACCGAGCCTACGTGCGCGCGGTGGTCGTGGGTCTCGCGCGGAACGGGTTCAAGAACGTCATCCTGGTGAACGGTCACGGGGGCGGCCAGACCGCGCTGCTGACCGCCCTCGCGCCGGAGGTCGGCCGCGAGCAACGCATCCGGATCCTGGTCGTGAACTGGTGGTCGTACTGCTCCGACGTCACGCAGCAGGTGTTCGGCGAGGACGGCGGGCACGCGGGGGACAACGAGACGGCGTTCATCCAAGCGATCGACCCGTCGCTCGTGCACCCGGAGCGTTACCGGCCCGACATGGCGCTCGCGAACCCGCCGCCGAGCACTTGGAGCGCGTACCCGCACCCGACGACGATCGGCCTCTACCAGCCGGGGCAGGGCTACCCGAAGTTCGACGAGGCGAAGGCGAAGGCGTACTTCCGCAAGGTGTGCGACAAGGTGCGCGGCCTCGTCGCCGACACTATCCGCCGCTGGGACGAGGCCGGGCTGTGAGAGCTTGTCACGCCGAGCTTGGCACCGGCGGTCTGCCGGTCGCCTCGGGCAAAGGACGCGACCAGCGGTCTGGCGGGTGGGGTCGCCGGAGCGAGCGCATGGGTCGCCCGCGGGACTAAGCGAGCGGAGCGCGAACCCCACCCGCCCACCAGAAGTCGCGTCCTCGAGCGAAGCTCCTCCGGGTGACATAGGAGATTGATGATGAACGACAGGATCAGCCGGCGCGACTTCGTGAAGGTGGGGACGGCCGCGTCGGTCGCGGCCACGGTGACGGCGGGCGCGCGGAGGGGGACGGCGGCCCCGGCCCCGGCCCCGACGGTGCTCGTTCGCCGGGCCACGCCGCCCGTCGTGATCTCCTCCGACAACGGCGCCCGTTTCCGGAACGGCGGGCCGCGCAGCTGCGTCGAGGAGGCCTTCGCGCGGATCGTCCAGGGGGAGGACGTGCTCGACGCCCTCGTCGCCGGGGTCAACATCGTCGAGCTCGACCCCACCGAGATGTACGTCGGCTACGGGGGGCTGCCGAACGCGGACGGGGTGGTGCAGCTCGACTCCTGCTGCATGCACGGGCCGCGCAAGCGGGCGGGCGGGGTCGCCGCCCTCGAGGGAGTGCGCACGCCCTCGAGGGTGGCGAGGGCGGTGATGGAGCACACGGACCACCACCTGCTCGTGGGCGCCGGGGCCCAGGCCTTCGCGCGGCAGATGGGTTTCACCGTCGAGGCGGACCTCAACACGGAGAAGTCCCGGCAGAAGTGGCTCGAGTGGAAGCAGAGGGTCGACCCGGCCCACTGGCTCGACCCCGCGAAGCGCAGCGAGGCCGGCGAGGCGGCGGCGCGTCAGATGGCGAGGGAAGGCCTCATCGAGGCGCGCCACCGCTACGGCACGATCAACTGCGACGGCGTGGGGACGAAGGGCGAGGTGTGCGGTGTCACGACCACCAGCGGTCTCGCCTTCAAGATCCCGGGCCGGGTGGGCGACTCGCCGATCCTCGGCGCCGGCCTCTGGGTCGACGACGCGGTGGGGGCGGCCGGCTCGACGGGTCGCGGCGAGGCCAACCTCTACAACCTGTCCTCCTTCTTCATCGTGGAGAGCCTGCGCCGGGGCCTCGCCCCGAAGGACGCCGGGATGGAAGCCCTGCGGCGCGTGAAGGCCAGCACGGTCGAGAAGAGGCTCCTCACCGCGGAGGGCAACCCCCGCTTTCAGCTGATCTTCTACGTGGTCGACAAGAAGGGCGGGTACGCGGGCGTGTCGATGTACGGGAAGGCGGGCCAGCAGCGCGAGGAGTTCGCGGTGTGCACGGAGAAGGGCTCCGAGATCCTCCCCTGCGAGCCCCTGTTCGAGGGGGCGCCCGCCGAGTGAACGGCAGCTCACCCTCGCCCGGTGACCCGACTTCGGGGGGCAGGCCGCTCTTCACCGGGCGCTTCTTCATGATGTGCGGCTTCACGTTCACCGTCTTCCTGTCCCTCTTCCAGCTGCTCCCGACCGCGCCCTTCCGTATCCTCGATCTCGGCGGGACGACGGCGGTCGCCGGGCTCTTCCTCGGCATGCTCACCTACGCCTCCGCTCTCTCGGCCCCGATCACCGGCGCCCTCGCCGACCGGATCGGCAAGCGCCGCATGCTGCTGATGACGAGCCTGGCCATCGCCTGCTTCTCGGTGGCCTACGCCTTCAGCCGGACCTACTGGGTCCCGCTGGTGCTCGTCTTCTTCCACGGCCTCTTCTGGTCGGGCCTCCTCTCCGCCTCCTCGGCCTACATGACCGAGGTGATCCCCGAGGAACGGCGGGCCGAGGGGATCGGCTACTGGGGCATGTCCACCATGCTGGCCACGGCGGTCGCACCGGCGGTGGGCCTGTGGGTGTACCGGCACGGCTGGGAGTGGCTCTGCGCCGGGACCGCCGCGCTCAACCTCGTGATGGCCGCCATCGCCTGGCGCCTGCCCCCCGACTCCACGGTCGCCGCCCGGCTGAGTCGCGACCGCCTCCTCGGCGGCTCGCTCGTCGAGTGGCGGGTGGTGGCGGTGACCATCGCCCTCTTCCTTTGCTCCTTCGGGTACGGGGGCATCATGAGCTTCGTGGCGGTGATGTGCGACCAGCGCGGCATCACTCCGCCCAGCATCTTCTTCACCGCCTTCGCGCTCACCGTGTTCGTCACGCGGATCTTCTCGGGGCGGCTGGCCGACCGGGTCGGGCACCGGCGCTTCCTGCTGCCCTGCCTCGCCCTCGTCACCGTCGGCCTCACCGGCACCGCCCTCGCCGAGACGCGGCTGCAGCTCGTCGCGGCCGCGGCCGTGTTCGGCCTCGGCTTCGGCAGCCAGTACCCGGCCTTCGTCTCTCACGTGCTGAAGTACGTCGACCCCGCGCGGCGCGGCGCGGCCTTCGGCGGGATCCTGGCCGCCTTCGACACCGGCATCGGCACCGGCTCGATCGCAGTGGGGTGGATGGCCCAGCACGTCGGCTTCCGCGCCGCCTTCGGCGTGGGGGCGCTGCTCTCCGCCTTCTCGATCCCCTACTTCCTGTGGGCGGAGAAGCGCTTCCTCCGGCGGGGGGCTCAGGCCTCCGGGCCCATCGAGTAGAGGATCAGGCTTCCCCGGGGCCCCAGAGCCACGCCGCGCCGCGGACGCCGCTCGAGTCCCCGTGCACCGGGGGCCGGAGGACCGTGTCCACGCGGTCGGAGAAGGCCCACTGCTGCCAGAGCCGCGGCACGCTCTCGTAGAGGCGGGCGATCTGCGACATGCCGCCGCCGAGGACGACCACGTCGGGATCGAGGACGTTGAGGACGACCGCGAGCGCGCGAGCCATCCGCTCCTCGTAGCGCGCCAGGGTGGCGGTGGCCGCCGCGTCGCCGCGCTCCGCGCGGGTCGCGATCTCCGGGGCCGCGAGCGGCTCGCCGGTCGCCTCGAGGTGATCGCGAGCCATCCCCGGCCCCGACAGGAAGGTTTCGACGCACCCCGTCTTGCCGCAGTAGCAGGGCGGCCCGGGCCACTCGCCCGCGTGGGGCCAGGGCAGCGGGTTGTGGCCCCACTCGCCCGCGATCGCGTTCGGCCCGGTGAGCACCCGGCGCTCCACCACGACCCCGCCTCCCGTGCCCGTCCCGACGATCACGCCGAAGACGACGCGGGCCCCGGCGCCCGCCCCGTCCACCGCCTCGGAGAGGGCGAAGCAGTTGGCGTCGTTCGCGAAGCGCACCGGCCGCTCGAGGAGGCCGGAGAGGTCGTGGTCGAGGGGCTGGCCGATGAGCCAGGTGGAGTTCGCGTTCTTGACGAGGCCGGTGGCGGGGGAGAGGGCGCCGGGCATCCCGACCCCGACGGTGCCGCGCCGGCCGGTCTCCGCCTCGAGGTCGCGGACGAGGCCGGCCATCGCGCGGAGCGTCTCGTCGTAGTCGTGCCGGGGCGTGGCCACGCGCCGCCGGGCGAGCTGCGCCCCGTCCTCGTCGAGGGCCACCCCCTCGATCTTGGTGCCCCCGAGGTCGAGCCCGATGCGCATGCGCGCGGATTCTCGTCTTTTCGCGAGGCCGGTTTCAAGGTGCTCGCGCCGCCGGGCCCACCGGCCTAGAATCCCGACCGGAGAGCGGGAATGAAGCGCTTCTGGATCCTCGCCGGAGCAGTCGCCGTCACCCTCGGCTCCCTCGCCCTCGCCATGCTGCTCGGCTCGGCCAGCTTCGACTTCCGCCGGTATGCGCAGCACCAGGGACGTCTCCAGAAGGTGATGCGCGAGCAGCCCACCGCCGACCTCCTGACCCGGGCGTTCCAGGAAGAAGGCACGGCCCTTCTCGTGGCTCCGGCGACGGCCGGAGAGACGCAGCGGGTGATCAGCGAGCACGGGGGCAAGAAGGCCGCCGAGATCCGCGAGAAGTCCGCGCGCCACGCGCAGACGCGTGTCTATCAGACCGCCGACATGCTCTACTTCATTTACTTCGACGCGGCCGGCGTGATGCGCGATTTCACCTGCGTCAGCCGGTAGGACTCAGGGCCGCCGAAACGGCAGGACGCGGGCCGCGGGCGGCCCGGAGAACTCGTCGAGGATCCGGGCGAAGCGCGGGGCGAGCACGAGGTCGAACACGTCGCCCTTGCCCGGGAAGAGGTCGAGCGCCTGGCGTCTGGTGGCGGTCACGACCGCCTCGCCCTCCTCGCGGCTGAGGCGCCCCTGCCGCAACACCGCGCAGGCCACGTCCACGATCCGGCGCAGCCGGTCGGCGCGCCGCTGCTCGTCGGCGACCGCCGCGGGCTCGGGTTCGGGGCCCATTTCCGTTCTCAGTGTACCCCCCCCCGCCGTCGGCGGGTGTCGCGGTGGCCGGGTCGTCAGCCCCGAGCCCAATGGCGCCCGAGCAGGCGGGCGTGCTCGACCATCACGCAGCGGTCCATCACGACCGTCAAGCCGACCGCCTGCGCCCGGCGCGCGCCCGCCTCGTCGATGCAGTCGAGCTGCAGCCACAGCGCGCCCGCCCGGGCGGCGAGCGCGTCGTCGATCACATTGGGCAGCTCCTCGCTCCGGCGGAACACGTCCACGAGGTCCACCGGTCCCGGCACGTCCTGCACGCGGCGGTACACCTTCTGCCCGAGGATCTCGTCCTCCCGCGGGTACACCGGGACGATCTCGTACCCGCGCTCGAGGAGGTAGCGGGCCACGCGGTGGCTGTCGCGGTGGGGCTTGGGGGAGAGACCCACCATGGCGATGCGGCGGACGCGCTCCAGCAGCCGGCGGACGTCGTCGTCGTCCGGGTTGTCGAAGGGCATTCCTGGTCCCATCCCCCTAGAGTAGCCCCCGCGGATGTGCCGGGTTGGCTTCCGGGGACAAGCCCCCGCGGATGTGCCGGGCTAGCTTCCGGGGGCAAGCCCCCGCGGATGTGCCGGGCTAGCTTCCGGGGGCAAGCCCCCGCGGATGTGCCGGGCTAGCTTCCGGGGGCAAGCCCCCGGAGCCGCTCCAGGTAACGCGGCACCGCGGTGAGCGGCGCCTCGGCCGCCTCGTACTCGAGCGTCACGTACCCGCGGTAGCCCGCGTCCCGGAACATCGCGACGAGCCGGGCGAAGTCGGCCTCCTGCTTCGGTCCGCCCTTCGGCTGGATCTCGACCTTCACCTGCGCGGTCACCGCGAAAGGCACGCACCGGGCGAGGTCGGCGTAGGGATCGACGCCGTGGAAGTTGCCGGTGTCGAGGTTCACCCCGAACCAGTCGGACTGGACCGCGTGGACGATCTCGAGCAGGCCCTCGGGCTCGGCCACGATCCCGCCGTGGTTCTCGAGGGCGAGGAAGACCCCGCGGCGCGCGGCGTGGTCGGCGCAGGCCTCGATGCACTCGACACAGTGGCGCCGGGCCTCCGCCTCCGTCTGGCCCTTCCGCGCGTCGCCGGCGAAGATGCGGATCGCGGGAGAGCCGAGGTCGGCGGCCACGTCGAGCCAGCGCTTGACGTGCGCGATCTCCTTCTCCCGCTCCGGCCCCGCGGGATAGGTGAAGGTGTTGCGGATGGGCGTCGTCGACACGTCGATCCCGAGCAGGTGGCAGTGGCGCTTGAGGCCGGCCACGTAGGCCGGTGTGAAGTCGGGCGGGAAGTAGTAGGAGGTCAGCTCGACCGCGTCCACCTCCCACGCCGCCGCGCGCTCGACGAAGTCGTCGAGGGTCATGGCCGGCGAGAGCTTGCCGGTGAGGTGGTCGCGCAGCGAGTAGGCGGCGAGGCCGAGGCGCAGACGGGGCTTGCCCGTGCGCACGACCGCCGGGATCGCGTGCGCGGTGGCGGCACCCGACGCGGCGATGACCGCGGCCGGGATCGTCTTGAGGAGCTCGCGGCGTGACGTGATCATCTCTTCCCTCCGATCATCTTTCCTGCGCTCAGACGGCCCACGAGCTGCGGGCGCTTCGTCGGACCGAAGCCGGCGTTCATCTGCATGTCGCGGGTCCCGCTCGTGATCGCGACCACCGCGTCCTGCTCGGGCATGACGATGCAGAACTGGCCGAAAGCCCCGTCGCCGCGGTAGAGGCCACGCCGGCAGCGCCAGAACTGGCAGCCGTAGCCCTGGTCCCAGTCGCTCGCCGGATTGCCAGGCTTGGCGGGGGCTCAGGGACGGCAGCGGCGGCCGAGGCGGTGAACAGCAGGATCGCGGCAGCGTAGGACTTCATGGCCGCGGATTGTCTCAGAAAGGGGTCAGGTCTTGAATTGAGGCGTTTTGTCGGACGCTCCCGGGGCTCCGATCCCAGGCTGGCCGACCCTCGCCCTGGCATCCGTCCCATGGCACGGCCGCTCCGCATCGAGTTTCCCGGCGCCCTGTACCACGTGACCTCCCGGGGCAACGCACGCGAGCCCATCTTCCTCGAGGACCCCGACCGGCAGCTCTTCCTCGACACCATGGGCGTCGTCGTCCAGCGGCACCGGTGGCTGTGCCACGCGTACTGCCTGATGACGAACCACTACCACCTCCTCGTCGAGCGCGAGGCCCACCTCCTCGAGCTCGCCGTGGACGGGGCTTCGGGGAACGATGCTCGGCTCGGAAGGCTTCGTCGAGCGCATGGGCTCGCGCCTGGACGAGACCACCCGGCACGGACCTGACTCCGCGGCCCGGCGAGCGCGACTACTGCACGAAGGTGACCTTGTTGATCTCGCGGAGCGTGGTGACGCCGGTGAACACCTTCTCGAGCGCGGAGTCGCGGAGGAAGGTCATGCCCTCCTCTCGCGCCGCCTGCTTCATCTCGGCCGCGGGCCGGCGCTCGAGGATCATCTGGCGGATGCGGTCCGACATGTCGAGGAGCTCCGCCACCGCGGTCCGGCCGTGGTACCCCGTGCCGCCGCACTCCTCGCAGCCCACGGTCTCGTAGAAGGTCTGGTCGTGGTAGAGGTCGGGGTCGAGCCCCGACTCGCGCAAAAGCGCCTCCGGCGGCTGCGCCTTCCTCTTGCAGGACGCGCACAGCACGCGCACGAGGCGCTGCGCCATCACGCAGTTGAGGGCGGAGACGAAGTTGTAGGGCTCAACGCCCATGTGGATGAAGCGCCCGATCACGTCGAAGACGTTGTTGGCGTGGACGGTGGTGAAGACAAGGTGGCCGGTGAGAGCGGACTGGACCGCGATCTGCGCGGTCTCCGGGTCGCGCACCTCGCCGACCATGATCTTGTCCGGGTCGTGGCGGAGGATCGAGCGCAGGCCGCGGGCGAACGTCAGGCCCTTCTTCTCGTTGACAGGCACCTGCACGATCCCGGGGATCTGGTACTCGACCGGGTCCTCGATGGTGATGATCTTGTCCTCCGGGGAGGCGATCTCGCTGAGCGCGGCGTAGAGGGTCGTGGTCTTGCCGCTGCCGGTGGGCCCGGTCACCACCACCATGCCGTAGGGCTCGGTGATGTACTTGCGCAGCTTCCGGAGGTCGGCCTCGGAGAAGCCGAGGACGTCGAGGCGCAGGCTGCGGAAGGCCGCGTGGAGCTGCTCCTTGTCGAGGATGCGGATGACCGCGTCCTCGCCGTGGATCGAAGGCATGATCGAGACGCGGAAGTCGATCGCCCGGCCCTTCACGCGGAGCCGGAAGCGGCCGTCCTGCGGCACCCGCTTCTCGGCGATGTCGAGCTCCGACATGACCTTGAGGCGGCTGATGATGGTGTCGTGGTGCCGCTTGTCGAGGGGCTCGAGGGCGGGGTAGAGGACGCCGTCGATCCGGTACTTGGCGAGCACCTCGCGGTCCTTCGTCTCGATGTGGATGTCGGAGGCGCGGCGGTCGATCGCCCCGAGGACGAGCGAGTCCACGAGGCGCACGATCGGGCTCTCGGCGGGGAGGAGCTTCTCCTCGACCGCCGCCGTTTCGTCCTCGCCCAGGAGCTGGAGGCGCAAGCCCTCGCTCGCCTGCTCGAGCAGGATCTCGCCGCCGTGGTGGCGGCGGAGGAGCGCCGACACCCGCTCGGCGGGGGCGAGCACCGCCTCGATCGGCCGCTCCAGCAGGAACTCGAGCTCGTCGATCCGCGTCGGGTCGTCGAGCGAGCCGAAGGCGAGGACGATCCGCTCGCCCTCCCGGCGCACCGGCACGCAGGAGTAGCGCACCAGAAGCTCCAGGGGCACCTCGCCCCAGAGCGTCGAGTCGTCCCGGACGTGCTCGAGCGGCTCGTGCGGGAGGTCCAGCCGGGGCTTCACGTCGGCCATCATCGGCATCGTAGCATCACGCTCCCCGCCCCGCGCCCTCGCGGCGAGCGAGCGTGCGCCTCTCGAAGCGGCCGTCGCGCGCGACGTAGCCGATGGCCGTGAGCACCGGCGGCACGTCCTCGGGGCGGCAACCCAGCACGGGCGCGAGGTCGCGCGGGGGGACGAAC
>JBGPQQ010000085.1:0-9558 GCA_041489115.1 Vicinamibacteria bacterium
ACTCACGAGGTACCTCCGAGGCTGGAAATGTCCGCGATGCGATAGAAGAGCGAGAGCGTCTGCTTGAGGAGCGCGAGCCGGTTGCCGCGCACCCGCGCGTCCTCGGCCATGACGAGCACGTCGTCGAAGAAGCGCCCGACCGGGGCGCGGAGAGAGGCGAGGCCCCGAAGGCGGTCCTCGTAGGAGCCGGTGGCCTTCGCGAGGCCCGAGGTGGCCTCGTGGAGCGTGCGCTCGGCGTCGGCCTCGAAGAGCTTCGGATCGACGGAGGCGGCCGGCGCGGCCTGGGCGAGGATGTTCTTCGCGCGCTTGAAGGCCTCAGCCAGCGCGGCGAAATCCTCCGGCACCTCGCGCCGGACGCGCTGCAGGGCTTCCGCCCGGCGCAGGGCGTCGATCGGATCGGCGAGCGCGCGGATCGGTCGCGGTCCTGGCGAGAAGACCGGCGAGACGTCCTCGGCGTCCTGTTCACGGACGACCGCAGCGACCTCGTCGGCCGAGAAACCCCGTGCCTCGAGCACGTACTCGAGCCGGTCGAGCAGGAACCCCGCCACGTTTCTTGCGGTCGCATCGGCCGGCTGCTTGAGAGGTCCGTATCCTTCGATGGCTGCCGCGACCAGGACTTCCAGGTTTAGGGATTTCTCCCCTGCCCTCGGCCGCCAGAAGTCGAGCGCCGCCCGCACCGCGCCCTGCCCGGCGCGTCGCAGGCCGTAGGGGTCGCGGCTGCCGGTCGGGCTCTCGCCGAGGCCGAAGTAGCCGGCCAGCGTGTCGAGCTTGTCGGCGAGCGCCACCGCCGCGAAAACGCGGGCCTTCCCGTCCGCGCCGGCGAAGGCCGCCACGGGCTCGGCCTCCGGCTCGACCGCGATCGGGTGGTAGTGCCACCGCACCGCCGTCGAGACCTCGTCCGGCGCGCCTTCGCCCGCGAGGTAGATCCCGCCCATGACACCCTGCAGCTCGGGGAACTCGCGGACCATCAGGGTGACGAGGTCGGCCTTCGCGAGCCGCACCGCCTGTGTCGCCGCGACGAGCGCACCACCCGGGAGAAGGCCCTCGCGCCCCATCGCCTCGACCAGCTTCGCCATCCGCACCGACTTGTCGCGGTAGGTGCCGAGGCCCTGGTGGAAGGTCACCCCGGCCAGGTCCTCGACGCGGGCCTCGAGCACGCGCTTGCGGTCCTCGGCCAGGAAGAAGGACGCGTCGCGCAGGCGTGCCACGACAACGCGCTCCATCCCCCGCACGATCTCCGGCGCCGCTGCCCCGTCACCGTTGATGACGGCCGCGAAACGAGCGATCGTGCCGCCCTCGTCGCGGAGCGAGATGGACTTCTGGTGATGCACGAGGACCGTCTCGAGCACCTCCGGCGGCAGCGAGCGGAGCTCCGCGGGGACCTCGCCGATCAGGACGGTCGGGTACTCGACGAGGTCGCGCCACTCCTCGCGCAGGCCGTGGTCGTCGAAGGCCCCGCCCGCGGCCTTCAGGCCGTCGTCGATGCGCGCGGTGCGGTCGGCGGGGTCCACCAGCACGAACCGCTCGCGCAGCGCGCCCTGGAGGTCCGCGAACGACCGGACCTCGACCGGGCGCCCGGCCGAGCCCTTCGGCAGGAAGCGGTGACCGCGGGTCGCCCGGCCGCTCTCCACGACCACCGGGCCTTTCGTCCCGCCCTCCCCGCCAAGGCCGCTCGGGGCGGGGCAAGGGAGGGCGTGGATGGCGAAGGGCACGACGGCCCCGTCGAGCAGGAAGACGAGCCAGCGGATGGGGCGCCCGAACGGGAAGGCGCCCCGCCCGTCATCGAGCCAGGCATCCCAGCTCATGCGCTTGGGGAACGCGAGCGCGCGCAGGACGCCGGCCAGCAGGCCCGGCAGCACCTCGGGCGTCGCGCGTCCCGCGACTTTCCGGACATGGAGCAGGTAGAGCTCACCCGGCTTCGCGGGGTCCCTGGCACCCTCGCGCAGGTCCGCGACCGCGACCGCGTTCTTCCGGGCAAAGCCCTGCGCCGCGCCCGTCCACTTCCCCGCCGCATCTTTCGCGACCTTGAGCGCGGGCCCCCACACCGGCTCCTCGCGGTCGGGCTGGCGCGGCGGCACGTCGGCCCGCAGCACGAGGCGGCGCGGGGTGTAGACGACGGCCGCAGCTCTCGCGTCGAGGAACTCGCGGCCCGCCGCCTCGAGGAACCGCGCCCGCAGCTGCTCGGCGAGGCCGGGCAGCCAGGGCGCCGGCATCTCCTCGAAACCGATCTCGAGGAGCAGCTCAGCCACGCGCCGCCTCCGCGCCGTCACCGGACGGCCCGGCACCCGTCACCGCGTCCACATACGCCTTCGCCACCGCGCACGCGAGCTTGCGGATCTTCAGGATCATGCCGGCCCGCTCGGTCACCGAGATGGCCCCGCGCGCGTCGAGGACGTTGAAGGCGTGCGAGCTCTTGAGCGCCCAGTCGTAGGCGGGCAGATAGGCCCGGCCGCCCTCCGCCTCCAGCAGCCGCCAGCCCTCGGCGAGCGCGCTGTCGAACGTGCGGCGGTGGAGTCCCACGTCAGCGAGCTCGAAGGAGTAGCGCGAGAGCTGGTACTCCTCCTCGTGGCGCACGTCGCGGTACAGGGTGTCGGCCGACCAGCGGAGCCGGTAGACGTCCTCCACGTCCTGCAGGTACATCGCGATGCGCTCGAGGCCGTACGTGATCTCCCCGGAGATGGGCGCGAGGTCGATCCCGCCCGCCTGCTGGAAGTAGGTGAACTGGGTGATCTCCTGGCCGTCGAGGAGCACCTGCCAGCCGATTCCCCAGGCACCGAGGGTGGGCGACTCCCAGTTGTCCTCCTCGAAGCGCACGTCGTGCGCCGAGGGGTCGATGCCGATGGCCTCGAGCGAGGCGAGGTACAGCTCCTGGATGTCCGCCGGGGGCGGCTTCAGGATGACCTGGAACTGCTCGTGCTTGTAGAGGCGGTTCGGGTTCTCGCCGTAGCGCCCGTCGGCGGGGCGCCGCGAGGGCTGCACGTAGCCGACCTTCCACGGCCGCGGGCCGAGGACCCGGAAGAAGGTCTCGGGGTGCATCGTCCCCGCGCCCACCTCGGCGTCCCACGGCTGGTGGATCAGGCAGCCACGGTCCGACCAGAACCGCTCGAGCGCGAAGATGATCGCCTGCAGCGTCACCGCGCGGCCTCCCGGGCGACATCGCGGATCACCCGTGGGGCCCGAAGGTCCCGCTCGAGGTGCGCTGCGATGAGGTCGCGGTGAAAAGCCTCGACGGGGCGCGCGGCCGGGCCCGCCTCGCCGAGCGCGTCGGGCGGGCGGCGGAAGAGCTCGATGAGGAGGCGCCGCGAGTCGGCCGGCAGGTCCGGCCCTGACGCCGGTCCGCAGTCGCCGCAGACAAAGCCGTGCGCCGCGCGGTGGTACGAGAGCGGGCCCGTCGCCGCGAGCTCCCCGCCGCAGGCGGCGCAGCGGTCGAGCGGCGGGTAGAGCCCGTGCAGCTTCAGAAGCCAGGCCTCGAGGTAGCGGCCCAGAAGCTCTGGGCTCGCGCCCTTCTCTGCGGCTTGCACGACGGCCAGCGCCAGGCGATACACCCGCTCCTCGGCCTCGCCCTCGGGCGAAAAGGCGTCGAGGAGCTCCGCGCAGCCGGACAGGAAGAGCGCGGCGTCGAGGCTGCGCGTGCCGGCGCGGAAGGCCGAGTGCAGGAGCTCGGCCTGGCCGAGCCGGAGGAGCTCCGCGCCCTGCCTGCCGTAGAGCGACACCCGCACTTCGGACAGCGGCTCCAGGGCCGACTGGTACCGGGGCCGGCTTCCGCGCGCCCCGCGGGCGACCGCCCGCACCTTCCCCCGCTCCCGCGTGAGCAGGACGACCACTTTGCTCGTTTCGCCCAGCTTGTATCCCCGGAGAACCAGGGCCTCAGTGGTGAGAAGGGCCATGCATTGGCGCGACGCCGTCGCTCCGCAAACCCGGGTAAGGTAGCACAGCGCCCCCCGCATTTCTTGATGCATCGGGAGGGTGCGTGCTAATTTCGCTATATGGCTGTCAACTGGAAGCGATTCATTCTGATACTGGTTACAGGCGCCGCCGCCGGCCTTCTGTGGAACGCGGTCAGCGGTCGGGGGTTCGCCCTCGGCCGGAGCGTCCTCGTGCAGGCGGGCGACGAGCTCGTCCAGGCGAAGGACGCCAAGACCCTCCTCGACCGCGGCGCGCTCTTCCTCGACGCGCGGCCCCGGGACTTCTGGCGGATGAGCCGGATCCCGGGGGCTCTCCCCCTCCCCGAGGAGGACTTCGACCGAGCCTTCGCCGAGGCCGAAGAGCGCCTCCGCCGCGCGAACGGCATCGTCGTCTACTGCAGCGGCTTCGGGTGCGAGGCGAGCCACGTCGTGGCCCGCAAGCTCCGCGAGCGCGGCTTCATCGCCGCCATCCTCGACGAGGGCATCCCCGCCTGGCAGGACGCCGGCCTCCCGATGGACGCCGAGCCCCGGTCGTGACCGCGCTCGTCCGGAGCCCCCGCCTCCACGTCGCTCTTCGTCTCCTGCTCGGGGCCTTCTTCGTCTACGCGAGCCTCGACAAGATCTGGAGCCCCGCCGCCTTCGCGAAGATCGTCTATCAGTGGCAGGTCGTGGGCCCGGTGGCGTCGAATCTCGTCGCGGTGACGCTGCCCTGGATCGAGCTCCTGGCCGGCCTCCTGCTCATCGCGGGCGTCTCCAAGCGCGAGTCGGCGCTCGTCATTGCCCTCATGCTCGTCGTGTTCATCGTGGCCGCCGGATCCGTGATGGCCCGCGGCATCGACGTCGCGAACTGCGGCTGCGTCTCCGTCGCGAAAGCCGAGGCCCCCTCCGCGTGGCCGCCGGCGTGGATGAAGGGCGTGGGCTGGTTCCTGGTGACCCGCAACGTCGTGCTGCTCGGCGCCGCGCTCGTGCTCGTCTTCGTCACCCCGTCCCGGCCCGCCCCGGCCCCGGCATCCTGAGACGGAACATGAGCGACGCCACGACCCGCGGCGTGCGCGTGGACGTGCGAACCGCCTACGTGCCCGAGCGCAGCTCCCCGAGAGATTCCCGGTATTTCTTCGCCTATCGCATCAGGATCTCGAACGCGGGCGAGGAGACGGTGCAGCTCCTCAGCCGGCACTGGGTCATCACCGACGGCGACGGGCAGGTCGAGCACGTGCGAGGACCGGGCGTCGTGGGCGAGCAGCCCGTACTCGAGCCCGGCGAGTCGTTCGAGTACACGAGCTTCTGCCCGCTCCCGACCCCGATCGGCTCGATGCATGGGAACTACCAAATGGTCACGGCGGGCGGCTCCTCCTTCGACGCCGAGATCCCGCCCTTCTCGCTCGCCGTGCCGAACGCGCTGAACTGACGACCGACAACCCACAGCGCCGTCGACGGGCGATGGCTCAACGAACACCAGCCATCCAGCATCTCGGGGACTGGCCAGCCTTCACGGCTTCGCCTGTACTCGGCTTGCCTTGAAATGGGGGGGCGCCGCCCCCCCAAACCCCCTGAGGCTGCCTTTGGCTAACGGACGAGCCAGTCGCCTTCGAACAGGATCTCGGCTTCGCCGGTCTGTCTCACGCTCCCGCCCTCGGGCCACTCGACGTCGAGCGTGCCTCCGTCGCACACGGCCCGCACGGCACGGCCCGTCCGGCCGGTGATGATCGCGGCCACGACGGCGCTCGCGGAGCCCGTGCCCGAGGCCATGGTGTACCCGACGCCGCGCTCCCAGAAGCGCACCCGGATTTCCGAGGGCGAGAGGACGGTGATGAACTCCACGTTGGTGCGCTTCGGGAAGAAGGGGTGGAACTCGAGCGCGGGTCCGAGAGAGGCGACGAGCGCGTCGTCGGCGGGCGAGTCGAGGAAGACGGCGCAGTGCGGGTTGCCCATCGAGGTTGCGGTCACCCGCACGGCGCGCGCCGCGGCCTCGAGCGGGTGGTCGATCACGGTCGGAGACGGCGGCTCGAGGGCGACCGGCACGTCGCGGCTGCCGAGCCCGGGCGGACCGAGGTCGGTGACGATGCGGTAGAGGCCGGAGCCCGCCGCGCTCACCTCGACCGCCTTCGGCCCCACGATCGTGCGGACGACGTGGCGCTCCGGGGCCCAGCCGTTCCGCACCGCCAGCGCGGCCAGGCAGCGCAGGCCGTTGCCCGAGATCTCGCCCACGAGGCCGTCGGCGTTCACGAGCCGGAACGACACCCCGTCCGGCGTGCGCGCGTGCAGGACGACGCCGTCCCCGCCGATCCCGCGGTGCCGGTCGCACAGCCGCACCGCCCAGGGCGAGAGGTCCGCGGGGGCCGCGTCCTCGGCGACCAGGATGAAGTCGTTGCCCAGGCCGTGGGCCTTCGCGAACCTCACCGCTTCGCCTTCTTGCCCGCAGGTCTCTCCGGGGG
Source organism: Vicinamibacteria bacterium (assembly GCA_041489115.1). GTDB lineage: Bacteria > Acidobacteriota > Vicinamibacteria > Fen-336 > Fen-336 > DATBSL01. Next base: position 6,341 of record JBGPQQ010000085.1, read on the forward strand.
TGGGAAGGTGGCCACCGTGAGCACCTCCTGGTCGGCGAACCCCGCTGGAGACCAGTGCTCGCCGGCGTCCATCGTCCGGAAGAGGCCACGGTCCGTGGCCAGGAAGGCCTCGAGGCCCGCGGCGGGCGCCAGGGGAAACATGAGCCGCGAGGGCCGCCCCGGGCTCGCCGCGAGCCGGGTCCAGCTCTCCCCGGCGTCCTGGCTGCGGTGGAACCCGCTCTCCCCCGCCGCGTACAGGAAAGGCCCCAGCCACACGAGGTCGCCCACGACCTCGCCGGAGAGGCCGCACGCGGTCCACGTCGCTCCGCCGTCCGAGGAGCGGTAGACCCCGCCCGACGCGGGGGCGGCGAAGAGCACGGGGTCCACTGCGAAGAACGACGACAGGGCCATCGCGCGGACCGGCCCTTCCGGCAGCCCCTGGCCCGGCCCCGCGAAGCCCGCGCCCTCGTCCTTCGACACGAGCAGGCCCCGGTCGGAGGCGACCACGAGCGCCGGCCCCGGCCACTCGAGGCGGTGGACGGCCGCTCTCGCGAGCGCGGTCGGCTCGAAGGTCCGGCCGCCGTCACGCGAGCGGAGCAGCCCCTCGCCGGTGCCGACGAAGACGGTGGGATCGGCGAGCGGCCAGCGCGAGAGGAGGATTCCCCGGACGCCCGGGGTGAGCGACACCGGCGCCCAGGTGTCGCCGAAGTCCTCCGACACGTAGAGGCCCCCGTCGCCCCCCAGCCAGACCTGGTTCGCGAGAGGGACGATCGCCCGCGCCGCCCCCAGCGCGTCGAGCCGGACGCCGGCGGTGCGTCCCCGCACGCGCTCCCACGACCCGGCCCAGTTGGTCGAGCGCCAGAGGCCCTCCGCGGTGCCCGCGAAGAGGGTCAGGCTCGTGACGATCGCGCCCTGCTGCCCGGAGCCCGGGGCGGCGGCGAGAAGCGCCGCGACACCCGCGGCGGCGAGGAGGAGGCGTCTCATCGCGCGAAGTGGGGCCGCAGGCGCAGGCAGGCCTGCGCCTGCTCCTCGGGGATGACCCTCGTGCCCGAGACGACGGTCATGAAGTTGGTGTCGCCCGTCCAGCGGGGCACGACGTGCATGTGGATGTGGTCGGCGACTCCTGCTCCCGCGGGCCGGCCGAGGTTCATCCCCACGTTGATGCCGTCGGGGCGATACGCCTCCTGGAAGACGGCCTCGAGCCGGCGCACGAGGGCCATCATCTCCCCGAGCTCCTCGAGGCTCGCCTCGCCGAGGGAGCCCACGTGGCGCCTGGGCGCCACCATCACGTGGCCCCCGTTGTAGGGAAAGAGGTTCATCACCACGAAGCTCAGCTCCGTGGCGTGCACGATCAGCCGGTCCGCGCCGTCCTCGCCGTCGCGGGCGCGGCAGAGCACGCAGCCGGGCGTCCGGTCCGCCGTCGTCACGTAGGCCATCCTCCACGGCGTGAAGAGCCGTTCCACGCGCTAGCCCCGTCCCACGTAGTCCGCCTCGTAGACGGGCAGGCTCGAGCGCACCCCCTTGAACTTCGCGTCCCCGGCGTAGCGGATCAGGATGCGACGGTCGATCGCCTCGTCCTCGTACTCCAGGGCCCCCTCCTCGCTGCGGACGAGGGCGAGATGCGCCTCGAGCTGCGCGAGCGCGTCCCGGCTGAGGGCGATGCCCTCGTTGAACAGCGTCCCCTCCGCGTCCACGCTCACACCCCGGCCCGCCACGGGCAGCGCCTCGACCCGCGCCCCGAAGGCCCCCTCGTCCTCCTCGATCGGGCGCTTGGCGGCCGACGACAGGCGCCCGGCCAGGTTGACGCTCCTCCCGATCACGGTGGAGTGGAGCTCGCCGCGGCCGGCGATGAAACGGGCGAGGTAGACGCGGCCGTGGTGGATGGCGACGCCCATCTTGAACAAGGTTCGGCCCTCTTCGCGCTTCCTCCGCAGCGACTCCTGACAGAGGATGGCCGTGCGGAGGGCGTTCAGGGGGTCGAGGGGGTCGGCGCGCTCGGTCCCCCAGGTGACCATCATGCCGTCGCCGAGGTACTTGTCCACGCTGCCGCCGAAGCGCTCGACGATGGGGACGAAGTCGTCGAACACTGCGTAGAGCTCCCGGGTGAGGTCCCGCTCGGAGATGTGCCCCTCGGCGGTGCGCGTGAAGCCGCGCAGGTCGAGGAAGAGCACGGTGGCGGCGACGGCGTTGTTCAGCACCTCCGCCGACTCCCCGAACTCGTAGACGCGCAGCCCGAGCCGGGTCTTCTCCTCGAGCTCGAGCGAGCGCTCCGCCCCGAGCGACTCCACCCGGTCCCGCAGGTGGGTGACGATCTCGAACCGGCGCAGCGCCACCGCGAGGTCGAGGAACGCGTCGAGGATCTCCGGCCCCCGGCGCCGCTCCGCCTCCGCCTTGACCGCGGGCGAGGCCAGGAGACGCGGGCCCGTCGTCCAAGGGTCGCCCAGCAGGTAGGTCTGCACGGGCGCGCTCAGCACGATGCGGAGGAGGCTCCCCGGCTTGAGGTAGTGCTCGCGCGGGAGCTGAGGCAAGTGCCGTGCCACCCGCGCGAGGAGCCCCCGGTCGCCCTCCCGCAGTCGCCGCTCCGCCTCGCGCACGAGAACCTGCTGGATCTCGAAGAACGCCTCGGGCGGTATGCGGAAACGCTTGTTGGTGGCGAGGAACTGGCCGAGGTCGAGGTCCGCGGCCGAGGGCTCGGTGAACGCGAACCCGTCCTCGATGATCGAGGCCACCAGCGAGTGGTTCTCGCCCGAGGCGATCCCCTCCTCGCCCTCCCGGGGCCGGCAGCATTCCTGGTCGATGCGCCGGAAGAAGGACTGGAGGAGGGGAAAGAGGGACTGCTTGCCCTTGCGCAGCGACTGGCTCCGCTGCTCCAGCGCGCGCAGGTGCTCCGCCGCGTCGCGGCTGTGGGCCAGCCAGAAGAGGTTGAGCAGGCCCTGCCGGCGGTCGGCCTGCCGCACCGAGCGGATGACCTGCACGAGCGCCGTCTCGTACTCCGCGTAGTCGCGGGCGGGGTCGCCGGTGCGGACGGTGAGCGCGCCGATCTGCCCGAGCTGCCCTTCGAGGAAGCGCTGCTGCAGGATGCGCAGGCGCGAGTGGACGTGGACGAGGTACACGTCGCAGCCCTCGTCGCGCTCCGGGGCCGGCAGGTCGGGCAGCGGCGACCCGAAGAGCTCCTCCGCCTCCGCGAGCCCCCCCGCCGCGTAGCGCGCCGCGGCGGGGTCCTTGAGGAAGAGCGACGC
>JBGPQQ010000086.1:0-9528 GCA_041489115.1 Vicinamibacteria bacterium
AGCCTGACCGCGCAGCCAGGGCTTCGAGCCCGACGGGATTGCGGTGGTGAGCGGCGATCAACCGGGCGTGGGCGAGGCCCGTCCGGGGGTTCTCCAGAACGCGATGGATCACGGCCGGGACGGGATCGAAGCAGAGCGCGGAGAGGTCGGGGTCCTCCGTAGCCGTTGCCAGCCGGGCGCGTTCGTCCTCCGTCCGTGGGTGAAACCGGGTCTCGAAGAGCTGCCGATGCGTGGTCCCCGGAGGCTCGACGGCCGGCGCGTCCGGAACCGCCAGAGCGCCGCCACGCGCCTCCGCGGACGTGGGTGAAGCCTCGGGAGGCTCGATCGCGCCTTCGCGGACGAGTCGGTCGAGGATCACGCGGACCTCCTCGGAGGAGAGGCAGGTCACCTGACCGAGCTGGTTGACGTCGATCGTGCCGTCGATCCGCGAGAGCACGTAGCCTTCGCGGACGCTGAGGTCGAGCCCGAGGACCCGCTCGGCCGCCAACGGACGTGGAACCCACGAGTGGGGCACCCCGCTACCGCTCCTTGAGCAAGACGCCGCCGCCGTTCTTCACGGTCTCCCGCCGACGCCGCTCGGCGGCGACCGCTTCCCTCATGCCCAGAGGGAAGCCGTCCACCGCCCGGGCCAGCTCCTGGATCTCGCCCGGCCCCCATCCTAACGCATAGCGGCGCGAGCACTCCTCGAAGAACGCCACGGTCGCCGCCTCGCTCAGGTGGCCGAGCTGCGGCCGGTCGGACAGCCCGCCGCCCCAGCGGACGCCCGCAGCCCCGAGCTCGCCGGCCTCGAAACCCTGCTTGCCCAGGTCGGCGGCTCCCCGGAAGACCGGGCTCAGCCCGATCAGGAGAGAATACCGATTGCCCATTAAAAGGAGAATGACCTGATGCTGACCACGATCACCGCCATCCACGCCCGCGAGATCCTCGACTCCCGCGGAAACCCCACCGTCGAGGTCGAGGTGACACTGGAGGGCGGCGCGCACGGTCGCGCCGCGGTTCCGTCCGGTGCCTCGACGGGCACGCACGAGGCCGTGGAGCTCCGGGACGATGACAAGGCGCGTTACGGGGGCAAGGGAGTGCTCAAAGCCGTCGGCCACGTGAATACGGCCATCGCCCAGGCCCTCCGGGGGCACGACGCCCTCGACCAGGTCGGCGTCGACCGGCTCATGCTGGGCCTCGACGGCACTCCGAACAAGGGCAAGCTCGGGGCCAACGCCATCCTCGGCGTCAGCCTCGCGGTGGCCCGCGCGGCGGCAAGCGCCACAGGCCTCCCGCTCTACCGCTACCTCGGCGGGGCGGCGGCCAGCCTCCTGCCCGTGCCGATGTTCAATATCCTCAATGGCGGCGTCCATGCGAACTGGCAGGGCACGGACCTGCAGGAGTTCATGATCGCGCCCGTTGGCGCGCCCAGCTTCCGCGAGGCGCTGCGGTGGGGCAGCGAGGTCTACCACTCGCTCAAGGCCGTCCTGAAGAAGGGCGGGCACTCCACCGCGGTGGGCGACGAAGGCGGGTTCGCCCCCGCGCTCAAGAAGAACGAGGAGGCGCTCGTCCTGATCGTCAAGGCCATCGAGGCGGCCGGGTACCGGCCGGGCGAACACGTGGCGATCGCCCTCGACCCGGCGTCGAGCGGCTTCTTCGAAGACGGCCGCTACAACCTGCGGACGGAGTCGCGCAAGGCCTCCGCGGAGGAGATGGTCACGATGTACGCGGACTGGGCGCGGCGGTACCCGATCGCCGTCCTCGAGGACGGCCTGGCCGAGGACGACTGGTCCGGCTGGAAGATCCTGAACAGGGAGCTGGGCGAGAAGATCGAGCTGGTGGGCGACGATCTCTTCGTGACGAACGTCGAGCGCATCGTTCGTGGCATTCGCGAGGACGTGGCGAACGCCGTCCTCATCAAGCTCAACCAGATCGGGACGCTCACCGAGACGGTGGCCGCGATCGAGATGGCGCGCCGGGCGGGATGGGGCTCGATGGTCTCGCACCGCAGCGGCGAGACCGTGGACAGCTTCATCGCCGATCTCACGGTCGGGCTGGCCACGGGCCACCTCAAGACGGGCGCCCCGTGCCGGGGCGAGCGCGTGGAGAAGTACAACCAGCTCCTCCGGATCGAAGAGAGCCTCGGCAGCGCCGCCGTCTACGCGGGACGCAATGCCTTCGTGCGGCCCCGGGTCGCCAAGTGACGGCAGCCCTCGAGGGCTGACGTGCGGACGCTCGTTCTCTCCGACATCCACGGCAACTGGCCCGCGCTGGAAGCCGTGGCCGCCGTGCCCCACGACGCTGTCATGTGCCTGGGGGACATCGTCGGTTACGGCCCGCAGCCGGGCGAGTGCCTGCGCTGGCTGCGGGCGAGCCACGCGTGCATCGTGCAAGGAAACCACGAGCGTTCCGTCGCCGACGGTGTTCCCCCCCGCTGCCGGCTCGACTTCGAGTGGCTCGCCGCCGCCACCCTGCACATCGCTCGCCGTCAGCTCACTGACGACGAGACGGCCTTCCTCCGAACCCTTCCGCGCACCCGTGATCTCGTCCTCGACGGCAAGCGGGTCGTTCTGCTGCACGCCACCCCAGCCGATCCTCTCTACAGCTACCTCGGTCCCGACCGCGACAAGTGGCGGACGGCGTTGGCCGGCATTCCGAAGCTCGAGCGGGCCAGCTACCCCGTGGAGCGCACGGTCGACGCTCTCGGTGCGGCGGGGCTCGATCCAGCCGCGCTGGGCGCGCTGTCGGCGCTCCTTCGGACGGGGCGCGCGGGCGGGAGTGAGCCTCGATCGGCACGTTGAGCGCGTTCGGGGGACGAAGTAGGATGGCCCACCTTGACGCCCACCGCGGATGCGCCGCCCGGTCGTCGGCGCACCAGCCACGCTCGCCGTTTGCCCGCGGCGGGGGTCGTCCTGCTCTCGTTGACCGGCTGTGTTCACTACCAGCCGCGGCCGATCGCCCCGGAGCCTGCGCTCGCCGCCCTCGAGGCGCGGACGCTCGACAGCCCGGACCTCGCGCTCTTCCTGAAGAGCCAGCCGGAGCCGATCGAGTGGCCGCCGGCCGCGTGGGATCTCCGGGCGCTGACCCTCGTGGCGTTCTACTACCACCCGGACCTCGACGTGGCGCGCAGCAACTGGGCCGCCGCGCGGGCGGGGGCGATCCGGACCGGAGAGCGGCCGAACCCCAACTTCAACCTCGAGCCCGGCTACAACTCGACGACCCCCGCCGGCCAGATGACCCCGTGGATCCTCACCCTCGCCCTCGATTTCACGCTGGAGACCGCGGGCAAGCGCGGCCACCGGATCGCGGCGGCCCACCAGCTCTCCGAGGCGGCACGCCTGGACGTCGCGGTCGCGGCCTGGCAGGTACGCAGCCGCGTGCGCAAGGCGCTGCTCGACATGCACGGCGCCACCGGCACGGTGGCGCTGCTGGAGCGGCAGATCGACGTCCAGCAGGCAAACGTGGGGCTGCTCGAGCGGCAACTGGCCGCCGGGGCCATCTCGCCGTTCGAGCTGACGCAGGCGCGGCTGGCATTCGACGGGATGCGCCTCGGCCTCGACGACGCCCGACGCCGCAAGGCCGAGTCGTACGTGCAGCTCGCCGGGGCGCTCGGCGTCACGGAACGCGGGCTCGACGGCCTGACCCTCAGCTTCGGGACCTTCGAGCAGCCGCCGGCGGATCTTCCCGCGCCCTCCGTGCGACGCCAGGCCCTGCTGAACCGACCCGACCTGCTCGGGGCCCTCGCCGCGTACGAGGTGACCCAGGCCGACCTGCAGCTCGAGATCGCCCGGCAGTACCCCGACCTCCATCTCGGGCCCGGGTACCAGATGGACCAGGCCGACAACAAATGGACGCTGGGCCTCCCGGTGGCGCTGCCGCTCTTCAACCGCAACCGGGGAGCCATCGCGGAGGCGGAAGCGCGGCGGGCGGAGGCCGCGGCCCGCTTCACCGCTCTGCAGAACCGGGCGATCGAAGAGATCGATGTGTCGCTCGCTGGCTGCGACGCAGCTCGCGCGAAGATGACCACGGCCGGGGCAATGCTCGCCGACCTGCGCAAACAGGAGCTTGCTTCGCAAGCCCGCTGGCGGGCCGGCGAGATCTCGAAGCTCGACCTCGGGAGCCTCCAGCTCGAGCTGATCAGCCTGGAGCGAGCGCGTTTCGAGGCCCTGGTCCAGGCTCACGAAGCTCTCGGCCGGCTGGAGGACGCGATGCAGAGCCCCGCCGACTTGCCGGCCTGGGTGTTGACCAGCCCTCGGGCCGCGACTCCGGCCGCTGGCCATGACCAGGGAGACGCCGATCGATGAACCTCCGCTTGCTCGGTGGCCTCGGGGCCGCACTCGCCGTGCTGCTCGTGCTCGGAGTCTGCCGCAGCCGGACGGGCCCGGCCTCCGAGGACGCCCAGGAGCCCTCGCCGGTCGTCGGCGTGCACGTGGCGCCGATCGTGCGGGCCACGCTGCGTGAGTACGTCGACACCTTGGGGACGGTCGAGCCGGAGCCGGCGTCGGGCCGTCGGCGTCCCGCCAGTGCCCGAGTGGCCGCGCCCGTGGCGGGCCTCCTGAGCGAGGTGCGCTGCGCGGAAGGAGAGCGCGTCTCGGAGGGCTCGGTGCTCTTCCGCCTCGACAGCCGCGTGGCGGACGTGGCGGTGGCCAGGGCCCGGCAGGCGCTGCCGTTCGCCGAGGCGGCCTTCGAGCGGCAGAAGGCCCTGGGCCCGGGCGAGGCGACGTCGCAGAGGCAGTACCAGGAGGCGGAGCAGGGCCTCGCCGCCGCCCGCAACGACCTCGCGAGCGCCGAGGCGCTTCGGGCGCTTCTCGACGTGCGGGCGCCGCTCGCCGGGACCGTCGTGAAGGTGAACGCCCGCCCGGGCGACGCGATCGACCCCACGACCCTGCTCGCCGAGGTCATCGACCTGGACCGGCTGATGGTGTCGGCTGTCGTGCGCAGCTCCGAAGTCGGCAGGGTGCGTCCCGACCAGGCCGCGGAGCTCTCGGCGAGCGGCTCGGCGTCGGCCAAGGACCCAGCGGCGATTGCGGTACACGGCACTGTCGTGTTCGTCGGGGCGCAGGTCGACAGCCGGACGGACAGCGTCGCCGTGCGCGCTTCGGTGCCGGCCGGCGCGGGGCTGCGTCCCGGGCAGCTCCTCACCGTCCGCATCTGCACGGCCGAGCACAAGGACCGGCTCGCCGTGCCGGTCGAGGCCCTGGTGACGGAGGCCGGCGCTCCCGCCATCGCCGTGGTCGACGGGGACAGGGCGGTGAAGCGTCCGGTCAAGCCGGGGCTGCGCGACGGTCCCCTAGTCGAGGTCGAGGGAGAGGGACTGCGCGAGGGACTCACGGTCGTCGCGGCCGGCGCCTACGGCCTGCCCAGCGAAAGCCGCATCCGCGTTCTCGAGCGCTGACCGGCGGCTGCCCCCCATGGACCCCTCGACCCTGAGCTCCGACTCCGCCGTGGCGCGCTTCGCCGCTCGCAACGGTGTCGCGATCGTCTTCCTCTGCCTCGCGCTCTGCCTGGGTGGCGTGTACGCCGCCTTCCACATCCCCTCCTCGGTGTTTCCGCAGACCAACTTCCCGCGCGTGGTCATCCTCGTGGACAACGGGGTCATGCCGGCCGACGAGATGATGGCCACGATCACCCGGCCCATCGAGGAGGCGATGAAGGACATCCCGGGGTCGGTGACGGTGCGCTCGGCGACCGGCCGCGGCTCGGCGGAGATCAGCGTCTTCTTCGACTGGTCGGTGGACATGGTCCAGTCCGAGCTGTACGTGCTGGGCCGCCTGTCCCAGATCCGCAGCACGCTGCCGGCCGGCGCGAGCACGTCGGTCTTCCGCCTCACGTTCTCGGCCTTTCCCATTGTCGGGGTCAGCCTGACCAGCCCCAGCCGAGACGTCACCGAGCTGTGGGAGACGGCGCGGTACAACCTGAAGCTGCGCTTCCTGCGGATCCCGGGCGTCGCGCGGGTCGACCTCGTCGGGGGCCGGGCCCCGGAGTTCCACGTCGTCGTCGACCCCGTGCGGCTGCAGGCCGCCGGGCTCGGGCTGGCCGAGGTCGCCGAAGGACTGAGGCGCGCCAACCTCGTGGCCCCGGCGGGGATGCACGAGGAGAACCACACGCTGTACCTGACGGTCGTCGACGGCCGCGTGCACGGCATCGAGGAGATCGGGAACCTGGTGATCGCCGTCGTGGCCGGCACGCCGGTACGGATCCGCGATTTCGCCCGGGTGGAGCGCGGGCCGGAGCCGGTCTTCAACGTGGTGACGGCGGGCGGCGTCAACGCGGTGCTGCTGAACGTCCGCAGCCAGCCCGACGGCAGCACTCTCGACATCGCCCGCGCGCTCCGCGCCGAGATCCGGGCCCTGGGGCGCGAGCTGCCCCCGGACATGAAGCTCGGCCTCTTCTACGACCAGTCGGAGATCGTCGGCGAGTCCGTGCGGAGCGTCTGGGAGGCGATCGGCTTCGGCCTCGTCCTCTCCGTGCTCATCATCTACTCGTTCCTCCGGAGCTGGAGGACGACGCTGGTCGCGACCCTCGTCATCCCGGTGACCGTCCTCATCACCCTGGTGGCCATGAAGGCCTCGGGCCTCACCTTCAACCTGATGACCCTCGGCGGCATCGCGGCGGCCATCGGTCTCGTCATCGACGACGCCATCGTGGTCGTGGAGGCGATCCACGGCAAGCTGGTGTCCGGCTTGGGGCGCCGGGAAGCGCTGCAGGAGGCGGTGGGCGAGATCGTGAGGCCGCTCGTGGCCTCCACCCTGACGCCCGTGGTCGTGTTCCTGCCCCTGGTGTTTCTCGACGGCATCACCGGCGTCTTCTTCCGGGCGCTCGCGCTCACCATGGTGGTGTCGCTCCTGGCCTCGCTGGTGCTGGCGGTCACCCTGACGCCCGCCCTCGCGGTGTCGCTCATGCGCGGGCACCGCCAACCCGGACCCGCCCCGGACGCGGGCGCCGATTTCCTGCAGGCCCGGGTCGTGCCCGCCTACGAACGGGCGCTCCGGGTGGCGCTGGGCCACCGCGGTTGGACCATGGCCACCTGCCTGCTGGTCCTGGCGCTCGGAGCGGCCATCTATGCTCGCCTGGAGAGCGAGTTCCTGCCGCCGATGGACGAGGGCGGCTTGGTCATCGACTACTTCACGCCCCCGGGCACGAGCCTGTCGGAGACCAACCGCCAGCTCCTGCAGGCGGAGGCGATCCTGCGCACCGTCCCGGAGCTGGAGGGCTACTCGCGCCGCACGGGGGCTCGTCTCGCGTTGTCGATCGCCGAGCCGAACACCGGGGACTTCCTGGTGAAGCTGCAGGCGAACCGGAAGCGGCCGACCGCCGACGTGATCAACGAGCTGCGGCGCCGCTTCAACGAGGCGTTGCCGGGGGTCCACTGGGAGTTTCCCGGGATCCTCGGCGACCTGATCGGCGACCTGATGTGGTCGCCGAAGCCGATCGAGATCAAGCTGTTCTCGACCGACACCGCCTTCCTGAAGCGCGAGGCCCCGCGCGTGGAGGAGCGGATCCGGAAGGTCAGGGGAGTCGTCGACACGTTCGACGGCCTGGTCTACGCCGGCTCGACCCTCACCCTCCGCGTGCGGGCCGCTGACGCGGAGCGGCTGGGCCTGACCGCCGCCGACGTGGCCGAGGCCGTCAACGCGGCCATGCTCGGAGAGAGAGCGTCGAGCGTGCTGCAGGGTGACCGGGTGGTCGACATCCGGGTCAAGGTGGACCCGTCGCGTCTGGACCGCGTGGCGGCGCTGAAGCAACTGCCCGTCCGGGCGTCCGACGGCTGGGTCGTGCAGCTCGCGCAGGTCGTCGACATCACCGAGGAGCCGGGGCAGCTGGAACTGCGGCGCGAGGACCTGCGGCAGGACGTCGCCGTCACCGCGCGGCTGGAAGGACGCGACCTGGGCGGGGCGGTGGCGGAGATCCGGCAGCTCCTCGCCGGGGACCCGGCGCTCCCGGCAGGCACGATCGAGTACGGCGGGCTCTACCAGCAGCAGCAGGAGTCGTTCCGCAACCTGATGATCGTGCTCGGCATGGCCGTCCTCCTCGTCTTCACCGTGCTGCTCGTGGAGTTCCGGTCTTTCCGCGAACCGCTCGCGATCGTCTTCGGTGCGGTGCTGGCGATGTTCGGCACGGTGGGCGCGCTGTGGATCACGAACACGTCGCTCAACGTGGTGTCGCTGCTGGGCGCCATCATCGGCGTCGGCATCGTGGCCAAGAACGGCATCCTCATGCTGGACTTCGTCGAGCATCTCCAGGCGGAGGGCCTGCCCCTCGAGGAGGCGCTGGTGCGCTCGGGGCGGCGCCGCCTGCGGCCGGTCCTGATGACCTCGATGGCGGCGGCGCTTGGAATGCTGCCCCTGGCCTTCGGAGTGGGCTCGGGCGCCGACATGCTGAAGCCGCTCGCGATCGCGGTGATCGGGGCTCTGTGCATCTCGGTGCTGCTGTCGCTGATCGCGACACCGACCGCCTTCGCGCTGATGGTCCGCGTGCCCGTTGACCCTGCGCCCCGGGGCGCGTAGCTTTGGCCGGATGAAGGTGCACCTGCAGTACGGGCGCGAGGGCCTGGACGTCGAGATCCCGGGGACGAGCGTGACCGTGGTCGCGCCGCGCTTCGTGGCCGGGTTGCCGGACGAGGAGGCCGCGTTCCGCGAGGCCGTTCGCCGGCCGATCGGCGCCCGGCCGCTGCGGGAGGCGGTGAGGGCGACCGACCGGGTGGCCGTGGTGATACCTGACCTGACGCGCCCGCTGCCGTCCGACCGTCTGTTGCCCTGGCTCTTCGAGGAGCTCGCCCACGTCCCGGCCGGGCGCTTCGTGGTCGTGAACGGCACCGGCTCGCACCGCGTCAACACGCCCGAGGAGCTCGCCTCGATGGTCGGCTCCGGCGTGCTCGCGCGCTACCGGCTGGTGAACCACACGGCGCACGACCTCGCGACGATGCTTCCGGCGGGGAAGTCGCGTGACGGCGAGACCGTGTACCTGAACCGGGAGTACGTGGAGGCCGACCGCCGCATCGTGCTCGGCTTCGTCGAGCCGCACTTCATGGCCGGCTTCTCGGGCGGCTACAAAGGCGTGTTCCCGGCCGTGGCCGACATCGGGTCGATCATGCGCTACCACGACGCGAGGACGATCGGCGACCCGCGGAGCACGTGGGGCCTCCTCGAAGGCAACCCGACCCAGGCGATCATCCGGCACGACGGCTCGCTGCTGCCCCTCGACTTCTGCGTCAACGTGACCCTCAACCGCCGTCGCGAGATCACCCGCTTCTTCTGCGGGGACCCGATCGCGGCGCACGAGGCGGGGTGCGCCTTCTCGAAGGAGACCGCGATGGCGGCCTGCGAGCGGGCGTTTCCGATCGTGGTGACCACGAACTCCGGGTACCCGCTCGACCAGAACCTGTACCAGACGGTGAAGGGCATGTCGGCGGCGGCGCAGATCGTGGCGCCGGGCGGCTACATCGCGACCGCCTCGCGCTGCGACGACGGCTTCCCGGAGCACGGGAACTTCAAGAAGCTCCTCTTCGACCACGCCTCGCCGCGCGCGGTCCTGGATACGATCGAGGCG
>JBGPQQ010000087.1:0-9420 GCA_041489115.1 Vicinamibacteria bacterium
CCCGCCCTTCTTGCCGCCGACTGCCATTGACATGGGGTTGCTCCTTCGTACGGCGACTCGCCGGGACCCGGTGCCCCGGGCCCCGGCGCCCGGCGCGGCTAGGCGCCCTTCTTGATGAAGTAGTCGAGCAGCTCGGAGCTGGAGTTATCCAGCTCGACGTGGTAGCCCTCGACCTTGCCGTTGAAGTAGTTGAAGAACCAGACCGCGGGGACGGCCACGAAGAGCCCGAACGCGGTGGTGATCAGCGCCTCGGCGATGCCGGCGGAGATCGCGGCGATGCCGCCCGACCCGGTGAGGGCCATGCCCGAGAACGCGTTGATGATGCCGAAGGTCGTGCCGAAGAGGCCGACGAAGGGGGCGGTGGCGCCGATGGTGGCGAGGCCGCTGAGGCCGCGCTTGAGGTCGGCGAGGTTCACCGCGGTGGCGCGCTGGATGGCGCGCTTGGCCGCCTCGACGGCGCCGTCGCGGTCGCGCTCGGCTTCACCGGTCTCGACCTGGTACTGCCACTCCTGCAGCCCCGGCTTCAACACCTTCGCCAGGTGGGACAGCTTGTACTGCTTGCCGTCGGAGACGTCGATCGCTTCCTTGATCTTTCCCTGCTTCAGGAAGCGGGCCACCTCGGGCGCGTACTTGCGGGACTGCTGGGTCGCCTGACGGAAGGTCCAGTACCGCTCGATCATGACGGCGATGGAGTACATGGACATGATGAAGAGCAGGATGACGACGGCCCATGCGACGCCGCCCATGTGCTCGGCCATGGTCCTGATATCGAACTGCATTTCGCGTCCTCCTGGACTGTCGTTCGCGCTCTTGGCCGAGGGCCTAGGAGAGCTTGAAGTTGACCGTGACCGTCATGATGACGGGTACGGGCACGCCGTTCAATAGTGTCGGCGTATAGACCCATTGTCTCACGGCCTCGCTCGCCGCCTGGTCGAGCAGCGGGATGCCGCGCAGGACTTTGACGTCCGTGACCTTGCCCTGTGGAGAGATGGTGCACTCGAGGATGACGACGCCCTGCACCCGGGCCTGCTTGGCGATGTCGGGATAGACCGGTTTGACTTCCTTTAGCTTCTTGGGCTCCTTGATCTGTCCGCCGACCCGGACGGCCTGCTGGGGCGGCGGGGGCGGGGCATCGGGGAGCCCGCCCACGACACCCCCGACGACGCCGCCCGGCACGCCGCCTTCGACACCGCCCGCGACACCACCCTCGACGCCCAGGTCCAGGCCTTCCTCGGGCCTGATCTCCTGGGGCATCTCGACCGGCGCGACGAAAGCGTTGCCCTGGACGATGGGCTTGGGGGCGACCTTCGGCGCGACGGCGGACCGCGCGGCAGGCGGAGGGGGCGGCGGGGGCGGCGGCGGTGCGGCCATGGGCTCCACGAAGAATGCCTTCACCGCGGACGCCGGGTCGGGCATCTGGTCCCCCGCCAGGAGCGGGATGATCACGATCAGGGCCGCCGCGATCAGGTGGAGCAGCAGCGACACCGGCATCGTCTTCGACTGCTGGGTCTTGTGCGCCACCCGGTCGGAATCGATGAGGTCCTCGAAAAGCCTCTGCTGCATCCCCGCCCCTCTACACTTTCCCCGAGAGCCTCGCCTGTCCGGCAAGAGACGCGGATTCTATCCCCGTGCTTCTCGGGGTGTCAAGACTCTGTGTCTTCAAGCCTTTCCGGCGAAACCGGCCGCGCCGACGACGCGCGGCTGTAGTCCTTGGACACCGCTCCGCCGCGGCAGGTTCCCCGAATCCGCGGTTCTCGGCCTGCCGAGCCCAGGCTCTCCAGCCAGGACAAGCAGCACCGGGGTGACAGGCGGCGGGCTGCGGAGCGAGCGGGATTGACTCCCGCGAGCGGAGCGGGGGGGTTGGGGGGTGTGGCGCAACACCTCCCAAATATCAATAGATCCGGAAGGCGACGGGGGCGTGGGCGATGGTGGGTACCGGGCGGCCGTGTTTCACGGCGGGCTGGAAGATCCACTGGTAGACCGTCTGGAGGGCCGCCGCGTCGAGCAGGGGGACGGACTGGATGACCCGGGCGCGCACGACCCGGCCCTGCGAGTCGATGAGGATCTCGACCACGACCGTCCCTTCGATCTTCTTGACGAAGGCCTCCTGAGGGTACTGGGGCCGCGTGATCTTGATCGGGCGGGGGGCCGCGTCGTAGTCCATGACGGGGCCGGAGCCGGTGCCGCCGAGGACGCCGCCGAGGACGCCACCCGGAACGCCACCGACCACGCCGCCTTCGACGCCCTCCTCCATCCCGAGGGGGTCGCCGAAGTCGCTCCCGGTCGCGCTGCCGAACTGGTCCTCGGGCCGGACGCCGGCGTCGGGCTGGAGCTGCGCCGTCTGCTGCGGCTGGGGGGTCTCGATCGGGGCCGTGAACTCCGGCTTCGGCTTGCTCTCGGTGACCGGCTTGGGAGTCTCCGGCTTCGCCTTCTCGGGCTGCTGCGGATTGCCCCTCGGCAGTGGCGGGGGCGGGGGCGGCGGCGGGTCGAAGAAGACGACACGGCGGTCGCCCTGGTCCGGCAGCTCCTCGGGCATGAAGATCGGGACGAAGACGATGAGGGCGACGATCAGGACGTGGGCGATCAGCGAGATACGGGCGCCGGTCCGCTGCCAGCGGGTCCGGGGTCGGGGTCCGGACGTGGCGAGGCCGGTGGCGAAGAGATGGTCTTCGTCGAGCGCCCCGAGGTTGCGGCGTGGGGCCCGCTGGTCCGTCGTGCCCGTCATCACCGTCATCTTAGCACCCGGTCGGCGGGGGCGAGGCCGCGACGGCGGGCTCCTTCACCCCGTGGTTCCCGCACGGGACTCCCCGGATACGGGGGACGCTCAGCGCGGGCTCGGAGTTCCGCTTCCGGGGTGAAAGTACGTCAAGCCGCCGTCAGGCCGAGGCCCCCGCCCCCTCCTGCCGCCCGTACCACCAGCTCACGAGGGGCACCGCGATGAAGAGGGTCGAGTAGGTCCCGACGACGATGCCCACCACCATCGCCAGGCCGAACCCGCGGAGGACCTCTCCGCCGAAGAGGAAGAGGCCGAGCACGGCCAGGAAGGTGGTCCCGTTCGAGATGATCGTCCGGGTGAGGGTCTGGTTGAGCGAGTCGTTGAGGATCTTCGCCATCGAGTCCTTGCGGCGATGGAGCATGTTCTCGCGGGCGCGGTCGAAGATGACGATCGTGTCGTTGACGCTGTAGCCGACCAGGGTCAGGAGCGCCGCGATGACGTTGAGGGTGATCTCGAAGTTGAAGAAGGCGAGGACGCCCAGGGCGATGAGGACGTCGTGGAAGGCGGCGATGGTCGCTCCCACGCCCCACACGCCGCCCTTGAAGCGCGCCGCGATGTAGATGAGCTGGAAGAGCAGGCCCAGCACGGTGAGGAGGATGGCCTTGTGCCGCAGCTCGGCGCCCACGATGGGGCCGACGATCTCGGAGGAGGACTCGAGGATCGGGTTCTGCCCGTAGGTGTCGGCGAGGGCCTGCCGGACGGCGCGCGCGGGGGCGTCGAGGTCCGACTCCGGCGCCTCCTGCGAGATGCGGACCAGCACCTTGTTGGCCTTCGTGTCGCCGTAGGTCTGGATCACCGCGCCCGGCGAGACCCTCGTCACCGCGTCGCGGACCTTGTCGATGTCCGGCGGGTTCTGGAAGTGCAGGATGAGCTGGGTGCCGCCGGAGAACTCGACGCCGGAGCGGAGGTGGCCCGTCGCGATCCACGCGAGGCCGGCCACGATGACGACGATCGAGAGGGCGATGAAGTACTTCGCCCGGCCGAGGAAGTCGAAGTTCGGGTTCCTGATGATCTCCATGGCCGCCCCCTAGATGCTCAGGCTCTCGACGTGGCGCTTGCCGAGCACCCACTCGAAGATGAGCTTGCTGACGAAGTAGGAGGCGAACACGTTCGACACGAGGCCGATCACCAGAGTCACCGCGAAGCCCTTGATGGGACCGGTCCCGAACTGGAAGAGGAACGCGGCGGCGATGAGGGCGGTCGCGTGGGTGTCGAGGATCGTGATCCAGACCCGCTCGAAGCCGTTCTGGACGGCGGCGCGGACCGTCTTGCCGCTGCGCAGCTCCTCCCGGATCCGCTCGAAGACGAGCACGTTCGTGTCGACCCCGACCCCGACCGTCAGGATGATGCCGGCGATGCCGGGAAGCGTCAGGGTCGCGTTCGTGTAGGCCATCGCTGCGAGCACGATGAGGAGGTTGCCGGCGAGGGCTACGATCGCGTTGAGGCCGGAGAGGCGGTAGTAGACGAGCATGAAGATCGTGATGAAGGCCATGGCGGCGATCGAGGCGCGCACCCCGTCGCGGATCGAGTCGCGCCCGAGCGAGGCGCCGACCGTCAGCTCCTGGAGGTACTTGAGGGTGGCGGGCAGCGCGCCCGCCTTCAGGATCTTCGACAGCTCGTCCGCCTCCTGGGTCGTGAAGCGGCCGGTGATCCGGTTGTCGGAGCCGAGCTTGCTCTGGATCACCGGGGCCGAGTAGACGGTGCCGTCGAGCGCGATCGCGAGCTGGCGGCCGATGTTGCGGCCGGTTTCCCGCGCGAACTTGTCGGTGGCGGTGGCGTTCAAGGCGAAGTTGATCTGCGGCCGGTTGGACTCGTCGACGCCGACCCGGGCGCTCTTGAGGTCGCGGCCGGTGATCATGGCCTCCTTGCGGAGGAGGTAGTAGGTGGGTTGGCCCGGGGTGTCGCTCGGGCCCGACATGAGCTCCATGTTGTCGGGCACCTTTCCGCCCACGCCCTGCAGGAGCGTGTCCTGGGTGGCCGCGGAGTTCTCGACGAGCCGGAGCGAGAGCTGGGCGGTCGTCTTGATGACGCGCTTGGCCTGCTCGACGTCGGTGACCCCGGGCAGCTGCACGAGGATCTGGTCCCCCCGGCTGCCCTGGGCGGCGATCACGGGCTCGGCGACGCCGAGGGCGTTGACGCGGCGCTCGAGGGTGCGGATCGCCTCCTGGACCGTCTGCTCCTTCACCTGCCGCGCGTAGAGGTCGGTCATCGCGACCGTGAACTTGCCCTCTCCCGCGTCCCGGACCTCCCAGCCGCCCCGGAAGAAGTCGCGCAGCACCTCCCGCATGTCCTTCACCCGGGCGGGCTCCGTGCCCTCCACGGAGAACGACGTCGGCGACACGCGCTGGACCGCGCCGTACTGGATTCCCTTGCGGGTCGCCTGGTCGCGCGCGGTCGTGACCGCATCGTCGACCGTGGCGTTGAGCGCGTCCTCGACGACGACCTGGAGCACGAGGTGGATGCCCCCGCGCAGGTCGAGGCCGAGGTGGATCCGGCCGGGCACGCCCTCCCTCTCGTAGGGCGGCCAGATGGCGACCGCGCAGAGGAGGAGGAACGAGCCGTAGCCGATCGCCTTCCAGCGCAGCTCCGGGCGCATGAAGGCGTAAACGAGGCCGGCGAGGGCGGCGGTGAGCAGCAGCCAGAGGGTGACGGGGTTCTGCAGGGCGGGAGGCATCACTTCTCCGTCTTCTCGGCCCCGGGCGCCAGTCCGGCCACGGCGCTCTTCAGGACCTTGATCCTTGTCTTGTCGTCGATGCGAACGAGGAAGGCGCTCTCCTCGACGCCGACGATGGTGCCGAAGATACCCGCGTTGAGGACGACGTGGTCCCCGGTCTTCACCTCCTTGATGAGCGCCTCGAGCTTCTTCTGCTTCCTCCGCATCGGGAGGATGAGCACGAAGTAGAAGATCGCGAAGATCAGCCCCATCATCACGAGGCTGCCGAGGGGGTTGGGCTCGCCCGGGCGGGCGGGTCCGGCGAGGGCGAGCAGCAGGCGGGGGTCGGCCATGGCGGTCTCTTCTGCGGGCGGTCCGCTCTTCCGGGGTTCTTTTCGCTATCCGGGTCGGCGGCGGGGGCTCACGAGGACCGTCGCGCTACGACCCGTCCTGTTCCACGGCCGCGAGGCGCCGGAGGGTCTTCCCCCGCCACTCCTCGAAGCGGCACAAACGAATATTCTGCCGCATCGCCTCCATGATGTCAAGGTAGAAGAACAGGTTGTGGATGGTCATGAGGGTCGCCGCCGTCATCTCGTTCGCCTGGTGGAGGTGCCGGAGGTAGGCACGGCTCGCGGTCCGGCAGGTCGGGCAGGGGCAAGCCGGATCGGGGGGGCGGGGGTCGTCCCGGTGCCGCGCGTTGCGGATCGAGAGGCGTCCCCGGCTCGTGAAGAGCTGGCCGTTCCGGGCGTTGCGGGTGGGGAGCACGCAGTCGAACATGTCGATGCCGCGCGCCACCGAGTCGATGAGGTCCTCCGGCGTCCCCACCCCCATGAGGTAGCGGGGCCGGTCGGCGGGCAAAATCGGGTCGAGGTGCTCGAGCACCCGGTCCCGCCCCGGCTTGGGCTCGCCCACGGAGAGGCCCCCCACCGCGTAGCCCGGGAAGCCGATCTCCACGAGCTCCCGTGCGCTCGTCTCCCGGAGGTCCAGGTGCACGCCGCCCTGCACGATCCCGAAGAGCCACTGGTCCTCGCGGCGGTGCGCGTCGCGGCTCCTCCGGGCCCAGCGGGTCGTGCGGGCGGTGGCCTCGGCGACGACCTCGCGGGGGGCGTCGCCGGGCGGGCACTCGTCGAGGGCCATCGCGATGTCCGCCCCGAGGTGCTGCTGCACCTCCATGGACCGCTCGGGGGAGAGGAGATGAGCGGACCCGTCGAGGTGGCTCTGGAAGCGGACGCCCTCCTCGTCGAGCTTTCGCAGCGCGGCGAGGGAGAAGACCTGATAGCCGCCGCTGTCCGTCAGGAAGGGGCCGTCCCAGCCGGTGAACCCGTGGAGCCCGCCGAGCCCGGCCACGAGCGCGTCGCCCGGTCGGAGCATCAGGTGGTAGGTGTTGGCGAGCAGGATCCGGGCGCCGATCTCGCGCAGGTCCCGGTGGAGGACGGCCTTGACCGCGCCGGCGGTGCCCACCGGCATGAAGGCGGGGGTCTCCACCTCGCCGTGCGGCGTGACGAGCCGCCCGGCCCGGGCCCGCCCGTCGCGCGCCTCGACCTCGAACGAGAACCCGGCCATGGGGGAGCGAGTATAGACTCTCGTCGATGACCGCGCGGCTCCAGGTGGCGCTTCTCTTCGGCGGACGCTCGGGCGAGCACGAAGTGAGCCTGGTCTCGGCCGTCTCGGTGGCCGCCGGGCTCCGCGCCCGGCACGACGTCGCCTGCGTGCTCATCGACAAGGCGGGGCGCTGGCTCCTGCAGGAGGGAGAGGTGCCGCGGCCGTCGGGGGGCGAGCCCGTCTTCCTGGCCCCGGTGCCGGGGGACGGGGGCCGCCTCCGCCGCCTCGCCGACGCGCGCGAGCTCGCGCGGCCCGACATCTTCTTTCCGGTGCTGCACGGCACGTACGGGGAGGACGGCACCGTGCAGGGCCTCTTCGAGCTGGCCGCGGTGCCCTACGTGGGCGCGGGGGTCGCGGCCTCGGCGGTCTCGATGGACAAGGCGATGATGAAGGCGCTCTTCGCGCGGGCCGGCCTGCCCCAGGTCGAGCACCGCGTCCTGCGGCGGCGCGACCCCGAGGAGGAGGCGCGCGTCGTCGCCGACCTCGGGCTGCCCGTCTTCGTCAAGCCCGTGAACCTGGGCTCGAGCGTGGCGGTAGCCAAGGTGAAGGCGAAAGACGAGCTCGGGCCCGCGCTCGACGCCGCGCTCGCCTACGACCGCAAGGCGATCGTCGAGAAAGGGGTCGCGGCGCGCGAGATCGAGGTCTCCGTCCTCGGCAACGACGAGCCCGCGGCCTCCGTGCCGGGCGAGGTCGTGCCCGACCGCGAGTTCTACGACTACGACTCCAAGTACTCGGCGGAGAGCCGCACCGAGCTCTTCATCCCGGCGCGGCTGCCGGCCCCCGTCGCGGAGGAGGTCCGCCGCCTCGGGGTGGCCGCCTTCCGCGCGGTGGACGCCGCGGGCTACGCCCGGGTGGACTTCTTCCTCGAGAAGGAGACGGGGCGGCTGCTGGTGAACGAGATCAACACCATCCCCGGCTTCACCTCGATCAGCATGTACCCGAAGCTCTGGGAGGCGAGCGGCCTCCCGTACCCCGATCTCCTCGCCCGCCTCGTGACGCTCGGGATCGAGCGCCACGCCGCGCGGGCCCGGCTCCGCACCGACTACCGCTCCTCGTGAGCCGGATCGCGAGGGCTCTCCCTCCGGCGCGCGTCGTCCTCGTCGTCGCGGCGCTCGCCGCGCCGGCGGGGCTCCTCGCGTCGGGAGGGGCGGTGACGCGGCCCGGAGACGCCGAGGCCCGGGCGGCCCTCGGCCTCGTCTACAACGGCGACTTCCCCGGGGCGGAGGCGCGTCTCGCCCTCCTCGCGCAGGAGCACCCCGGCGACCCCGTGCTGCCCTACCTGCAGGCCCTCGCGCTCGAGTGGCGGCTCGAGCAGGACCCCGCGAGCCGCGCCCACGACGCGGAGGTGCTCGCTCTCGCGGACCGCTCGCTCGGCCTCGCCGGCGCCGCGCTCGCCCGCGACCCCGCGGACGGCCGCGCCCTCCTCGCCCGCGGGGCCGCGCACGGGGTGAAGAGCCGGCTCCACCTCTTCCGCTGGGACAAGTCCCCGGCCGCGCGCGAGGCGGTGCGGATGCGCGAGGCGCTCGCCGCCGCGCGGGCCGCGGGGGCGGAGGCGCTCGACCTCGACTTCGGCCTCGGCCTCTACGACTACTACGCGGACACCCTGCCGCGCTTCTTCAAGCTCGTCGCCTTCGTCCTGCGCATCCCCGGGGGCGACCGCGAGCGCGGCCTCGAGAGCCTGGCGCGGGTCGCGCGCGGGGGCAGCCTCTTCCACGACGACGAGGCGCGCGCGCAGATGTACGACGTGCACTCGTACTTCGAGCGCAAGCCCGACCGCGCCCTCCGCTGGATCCGCGAGATGTGGCGGCTCCACCCCGGGTGGCCGATCTGGGGCCTGAAGCTCTCGCAGCTGCTCGGCGGGCCCATGGGCCTCTGGGCCGAGAGCGCCGCGGTGGCGCGGGGCATCCTCGCCACCGCGGAGGAAGGCCGCCACCCGAACTACCAGCCGGTGGTCGCGGCGATGGCACGCGTGCAGCTCGCGGAGGCCCTCCTCGGCGACCTGCGCACGGAGGAGGCATGCGCGACGGCGCGGGCGGTGCCGGGGGGCGTGCCCGGGGCGTCGTGGGTCGGCGAGCGGGTGCAGAGGGTCCTCGCGCGCTGCCGCGACCTCGAGCAGCGCGCGGGCTCCGCGGAGGTGGTCGCCCTCGCGCTGCTCGCGCGGTCCCGGCGGCTGCGCGAGCAAGGGAACGAGTCCGCGGCGGAAGCGGCGTGCCTCCGGGCGTTCCTGGCCTTCCCCGCGAGCGACGAGGCGCGCGTGTGCGCGGCGCGGGAGAGCCTGCGCGCGGGACGGCCCGAGGCGGCGCGCCGGCTCGCGCGCGCGGTGCTGGAGGGAGAGGGGGACGCGGGGCTGCGGCCCTTCGCGCGCCTCGCGCTCGCGAAGGCGCACGAG
>JBGPQQ010000088.1:0-9414 GCA_041489115.1 Vicinamibacteria bacterium
GCCCCCGTTGCCACGGGTCATCCAGGCGACGGCGCCCGAGAGCGAGAGGAGCACCATGAGGCCCGCGCCCACGAGGGAGAAGGCGAGGGCGCTCTCCCGCGGCAGGCCCACCTGGGCGAAGTACACCGCGAAGAGACCCTCGCGCAGTCCCCAGCCGTTGAACGACACCGGCACCGCCTGCAGCAGCGTGCAGAGCGGCACCATGAGGAAGGCGGCCGAGACGGCGAGCGGGATGCGCAGCGCGCGGGCGACCGCGACGTAGTACCAGACGACGAGGGCCTGGAGGGCGAGGCTGGCCGCGAAAGCGAGCCAGACCGTGAGCATCCGCGCGCGGTACGCGTGGACGGCCCCCTGGGCGGCCTCGAACTGCTCGCGCATCCAGCCGACGCGGACGAGGCGAGAGGCCGACATCATCGCTCGCGCGGTCCCGGGGCGGAAGAAGATGTAGGCGAGGGCGCCGAACAGCAGCGCGAGGCCGGCCAGGACGACGCGCGCGCCGGCGAAACCCCGGACGGCCGGGCCCCCGAGGGCGAAGGCGACCGCGGCGAGGACGTAAAGCGCCCCGAAGCCGAGGATGCGGTCGATGCCGACGACGGCGAGCGAGGCCGCGGTGGAGCCCGTGATCCGCGAGCCGTCGCGCACGCGCACGACGTCGCCGCCGATGGTGCTCGGCAGGAAGTTGTTGAAGAAAGTGGCGACGAGGTAGGAGGCGGTGAGTCGGCGCATGGGGGCCGCCACGCCCAGGGCCTCGAGCAGGATGTGCCAGCGCCACGTGGCGAGCGCCAGGATGGCCACGTAGCAGCCCACCGCCGCCGTGAGCTGGAGGAGGTCGGCCGAGCGCACTCTCTCCTCGAGCGCAACGAGGTCGGTGATGGAGAAGAGGTAGGCGAGCAGGGCCAGGCTGACGGCGACCTTGACCCCCACCAGCGCGGAGCGCTTCATGGGCTAAGGCGCCATGCTACAGTAGGTTCCGCGGAGGCGCAAAACCGGAGCGGGGCATCGGAGAGTGGGCGAAGACGAGCTCGGCGGCGAGAGGCGGCAGGTCGGCATCCAGGAGGCGATGGAAGCCGGGGCCTCGCCGCTCCGGAAGTACCAGGACCTCGTGGTGGGCAGCCGTGGCCTGGGTCGCCTGGTCCTCCACGAGGCCGTGATGCTGGTGAGCTCGTGGGTGCCGGGGGCGCTCGGCCTCCTCCTGCGGAAGCTCCTCTACCCGCTCCTCCTCGGCTCCGTGGGCCGCGGCGTCGTCTTCGGCCAGGGTGTCGTCCTGAGACACCCGCAGAAGATTCGCCTCGGGGACGGCGTGACGGTGGACGACCTCGTAGTCCTCGACGCCAAGGGCACCACGAACCGCGGGATCGACGTGGGCCACGGTGTCTTCCTCGGGCGCGGCACGATCCTCTCGTGCAAGGACGGGGACATCGCGATCGGAGACCACGGCAACTTCGGCTTCCACTGCGAGATCTTCTCGGGCTCGAGCGTGACGGTGGGGAGGCACGGCCTCTTCGCGGCACAGGCCTACCTCGTCGGAGGCGGGCACGAGTTCGAGCAGGAGGGCCTCGCCGTCATCGACCAGCCGCGCTCGTCGCGGGGCATCAGCCTCGGCGACAACGTGTGGGTGGGGGCGGGGGCGAAGGTGCTCGACGGCGTGCGGATCGGGAGCGACGCGGTGGTGGGCGCCAACGCGGTGGTGAACGCGGACCTGCCCGACGGGGCGGTCGCGGCCGGCGTCCCGGCCCGAGTGCTTCGGTACCGGACGGGAGCGGAGCCCGCCGGATCCGGCTAGAATCCGGGGAAGCCGTCCCCGCGCCGAGGTGCCCATGAAGAAGGTCCTCGAACGACAGGAGTCCGTGCCTCGTCCGGCGAGCCGGGACCCGCGCTTCACCACGATCTCGGGCCGCCCGATCGCGCCGGTCTACCGCCCGTCGGACGCGGCCGGCCTGGACTACGCGCGCGACCTCGGGGACCCCGGCCAGTACCCGTACACCCGCGGCATCCACGAGACGATGTACCGCGGCAAGGTCTGGACCATGCGGCAGTTCGCTGGCTACGGCAGCGCCGCCCAGACGAACGCGCGGTTCAAGTACCTGCTCGAGCACGGCGGGGGAGGGCTCTCGGTCGCGTTCGACCTCCCGACCCTGATGGGCCGCGACGCGGACCACCCGCTCTCGCTCGGCGAGGTGGGCAAGTGCGGGGTCGCCGTCTCCTCGCTCCAGGACATGGAGACGCTGTTCGAGGGCATCCCGCTCGACCGCGTCACGACGTCGATGACCATCAACTCGCCGGCGGCGATGCTCCTCGCCCTCTACATCCTCGTGGGGGAGAAGGAGGGGGTGGGGCCGGAGGCGCTGGCCGGCACCCTGCAGGCGGACATCCTCAAGGAGTTCATCGCCCAGAAGGAGTACATCTACCCGCCGCGCCCGAGCATGCGCCTCGTCGTGGACATGATCCGCTTCTGCACCGAGCGGATGCCGAAGTGGAACTCGATCTCGATCTCGGGGTACCACATCCGCGAGGCGGGGGCGACGGCGGCGCAGGAGCTCGCCTTCACCCTGCGGGACGGGATCGAGTACGTGCAGTGGTGCGTGGACGCGGGGATGGACGTGGACAGCTTCGCCCCGCGCCTCTCGTTCTTCTTCAACTCGCACAGCGACTTCTTCGAGGAGATCGCGAAGTTCCGGGCGGCGCGGCGGATCTGGGCCCGGACGATGCGGGAGCGCTTCGGGGCGAAGAACCCCCGCTCGTGGATGCTGCGCTTTCACACCCAGACGGCGGGGGTGAGCCTCACCGCGCAGCAGCCGTACAACAACGTGGTGCGCACGGCGCTCCAGGCTCTCGCCGGCGTGCTCGGGGGGACGCAGTCGCTCCACACCAACTCGCTCGACGAGGCGCTGGCCCTGCCGACCGAGGAGGCGGTGACGATCGCCCTGCGGACGCAGCAGATCATCGCCCACGAGTCCGGGGTCGCGAACGCGGCCGACCCGCTCGGGGGCTCGTGGCTCGTGGAGAAGCTGACGAACGAGCTCGAGGGGGACGCGCTCGAGTACTTCCGGAAGATCGACGCGATGGGGGGCATGGTGGCGGCCGTCGAACACGGCTTCCCGCAGCGCGAGATCCAGGAATCGGCCTTCCGCTTCCAGCAGGCGGTGGAGCGGCAGGAGAAGGTCATCGTCGGCGTCAACGAGTACGTCATGGAGGAGAAACCGCACCCGATCCTCTACATCGACGAGACGGTGGCCCGGGAGCAGGTGGCGCGGGTGCAGGCGCTGCGGGCGAGCCGCGACCAGGCCCGCGCGACGAGAGCCCTCGAGGGCCTGAAGTCTGCGGCCCGCGGGAAGGACAACCTGATGCCCGTCATCCTCGAAGCCTCCCGCGCCTACGCGACGGTGGGCGAGATGTGCGACGCTCTCCGCGACGTCTTCGGGGAGTACCAGGAACAGCCGATCTTTTGACGACGGCCGTCACGGGGGGTCTGGGGGGTGCACAGCACCCCCCAGAACAGGGAAGCAGGCCGTCAGGCAACGGCGTTAGCGACTCCGGTCCCCGTCGCGCTGCTTCTCGAGCGCTGCCATTCGCCTTCGCGGGTCGGTCCTCGGTTCCCCCCCCGCGCCCTGGCCCGCCATCGCCCGCCCTTGGGGTTATGATTCACCAATGACCGAGACCGCTGCCCGTCGCATCAGGGTCGTCATCGCGAAGCCGGGGCTGGACGGCCACGACCGCGGGGCCAAGGTGATCGCCCGCGCGCTGCGCGACGCGGGACTGGAGGTCATCTACACGGGGCTCCGGCAGAGCCCGGAGCAGATCGTGGCGGCCGCGGCGCAGGAGGACGCCGACGTGATCGGTCTCAGCATCCTCTCGGGAGCCCACCTCGCCATCTGCCGGCGCCTGGTCGAGCTGCTGCACGAGCGCGGGATGGACTCCGTGCGCGTCTTCGTGGGCGGGATCATCCCGCGCCAGGACATTCCGGAGCTCGAGCAGCTCGGCGTGGCCGGGGTGTTCCTCCCCGGAGCCTCGACGCAGGACGTCGTCCGGACGATCGAGGAAGGCTCGACCGCTCGCGCCTGAGCGATGGCTTTCCCGCTAACTCGTTGACAGGCGGGAGGGAAGGGTCTATGGTCATCCAAATCGCACCGGCGCGCCGCGAGGCGGGCGCGCGGGGAGCGGCACGCGCGGCTGACGCCGCTTGGGGGCCAAGAGGGGATGGGCAAGAAGATCCTGCTCGCGGACGACAGCATTACGATCCAGAAGGTCATCGAGCTGACCTTCTCGGACGAGGACTTCGACGTCATCACCGTGGGCAACGGTCGGCTGGCGCTCGAGAAGCTCCCCGAAGCTCGCCCGGACATCGTGCTCTGCGACATCATCATGCCGGAGAAGGACGGCTACGAGGTCTGCGAGCAGATCAAGACGAACCCCGCCACTTCGCACATCCCGGTGCTCCTGCTCACGGGCGCCTTCGAGCCTTTCGACCAGGAGCGCGCGGCGCGGGCCGGCTACGACGGCTCGCTGGCGAAGCCGTTCGAGCCCGAGACCCTGATTGCGAAGGTCAAGGACCTGCTCGCGCGGGTGCCGGCGCGCGCTTCGGCGCCACCGTCGGCGCCCGCCTCGCGCCCTGCGGACGCGCCACCGCCCCGGGCCGTCGTGGCGCCCCCGCCGGTGCTGCCCTTCCAGCGGCCCGCCCCTCCGGTGTTCGCACCGCCGGCCCCGGCCGTCGAGCCCGCGGCCCCCAGCTTCATCCCCGACGAGCCGTTCGACGGCCTCGACGAGTCCGCCCTCGCCGGGACGACGTCTCCGCCGGCCGACGCCTTTGCCCCCGTGACGGAGGAGGAGTCGGCGACGCTGCTCGCGCCGCCCGTGCCCGAGCCCCCGGCGGCGGACGCCGCGTCGACGGTGATGTTCCGCGCGGGAGACCTGCCCTGGAACGTGCCGTCGGCGCCGCCGGTTCCCGCGCCTCCGCGCGTGACCACGGCGACGCCGCCGCCCACGGCGGGAACCGCGCCTCCGCCCGCCGCCGTCCCCGCCCCGGAACGGGAGCGGGTCTTCGTGCCGGAGAGCGTGGCTGCGCCGGAAGTCGCCGAGGAACCCGCGGTCTTCGAGGAGGTGCTCGAGGAGGATCTCGACTTCGGCGGGACCAGCTTCGAGCCTGGGCCCACGGACACCACCAGCGGCACCCCTCTGTTCACGCGGGGCGTGGCCACCCTTCCGCCGCTTCCGCCGGCAGACGAGGGGGGTGCGACCGGAGCGTTCGAGGCAGGTGATGCGGCGCCGCTCGAGGCGGAGCCGCCGCCCGCGTTCGAGCCGGAGCCCTTCGAGCCCGGAGCGCCGGTCGTCCCCGAACCTCCCCCCGCCCGGCGAGCCGTGGCGGAGTCGTTCGCGGACGTGGCGGCGGCCGTGGCCGTGCCGGCCGCGCCCCCCCCGCCGCCGTCCGAGGCAGCGGCCCTGTCCGTCCCCGTCGAGATGGTCGAGAAGATCGCCCAGCGGGTGGTCGCGCAGATCTCGGAGAAGGCCGTGCGCGAGATCGCCTGGGAGGTGATCCCCGATCTCGCGGAGGCACTCATCAAGCAGGAGATCGAGCGCCTCAAGGCCGAGCTGCAGAAGATCTGAGGCGCGCCGTCTCGCCGCCCGCCCGCCAAGTCCCCGCGGCAGCGTGGTACGCTCGCCGCTCGGCCCGGAGGGCGCGGGCCGCGTCCGACGTCCACCCCGCGACAGGAGGTGCTTGACGTTGATCATCACCATCGACCCGACCACCCTGAGCAGCCACTTCGAGCCGAAGGACGCCGAGGAGAGCTGGGGCCAGCGCTGGCGCGAGTGGGGAACGCACCGCTTCGACGAGGGCGGCCGGGGACCCACGTACGTCATCGACACGCCGCCGCCGACCGTGTCCGGGTCGCTGCACGTCGGGCACGTCTTCAGCTACACGCAGACGGACGTGCTCGCCCGCTACCAGCGGATGCGCGGGAAGAACGTGTTCTACCCGATGGGGTGGGACGACAACGGCCTCCCGACGGAGCGCCGCGTCCAGAACTACTACCACGTTCGGTGCGAGGCCCATGCGCCCTACGAGCCCGGGCTCGAGGTCGCGATGGCCGACGACGCGGGGCGCAAGCGCCCGCCGCGCCGCGTATCCCGCGCGAACTTCATCGAGCTCTGCCTGGCCCTCACCGCCGAAGACGAGAAGGCCTTCAAGACCCTCTGGCAGCGGCTCGGCCTGTCCGTGGACTGGGCGCTCGAGTACTCCACGATCAGCGAGGCGAGCCGGCGCGCGGCGCAGTGGAGCTTCCTCGACCTCCACCGCAAGGGGCAGGTCTACCAGGTGGAGGCGCCCACCCTGTGGGACGTGGACTTCCGCACCGCGGTGGCGCAGGCCGAGGTGGAGGACCGCCCGCAGAAGGGGGCCTTCCACCACGTGCGGTTCGGGGTCGAGGGCGGCGGCAGCTTCGTGATCGCGACCACTCGCCCGGAGCTCCTGCCGGCCTGCGTGGGTGTCGCCGCCCACCCCGAGGACGAGCGCTACCGGGCGCTCTTCGGGAAGCGCGCCGTGACCCCGCTCTTCCGCGCCCCGGTGCCGATCTTCGCGAGCGAGCTGGTCGACCGCGAGAAGGGGACCGGGATCCTCATGGTCTGCACGTTCGGCGACGCGACCGACGTGCAGTGGTGGCGCGAGCGGGGCCTCGCCCTCCGCCAGGTGGTCGGGCGCGACGGACACCTCGTCCACGTGGAGTTCGGCGGGACTTCGTTCCCGAGCCTCGACCCCACGCGGGCCAAAGCGGCCTACGCGCACCTCGCGGGGAAGACCGTGAGGGAGGCGCAGAAGGCGGTCGTCGATCTGCTCCGCGACCCGTCGGGCTGCCCGACGGGGGAAGGGCTCGCGCCCCTGGTCGCGGAGCCGCAGCCGATCGAGCACCCGGTGAAGTTCTTCGAGAAGGGGGACCGCCCGCTCGAGTTCGTCACCACGCGCCAGTGGTTCGTGAAGGTGCTCGAGCACAAGCAGGCGCTCGTGGAAGCGGGCGACCGGGTCGCATGGCACCCGGACTTCATGCGGCTGCGCTTCCGCAACTGGACCGAGAACCTGAACCTCGACTGGTGCATCAGCCGGCAGCGGTACTTCGGGGTTCCGTTCCCGGTCTGGTACCGGGTGGGCGCGGACGGCGCGACCGACTTCTCGTCTCCCATCCTCGCGGACGAGGCATCGCTGCCGGTGGACCCGATGACCGCGGTGCCGCCGGGGTACGCCGAGGCCCAGCGCGCCCACCCGGGCGGGTTCACCGGCGAGGCGGACATCTTCGACACCTGGTTCACCTCGTCGCTCACCCCCCAGATCGCGACCGGCTGGACCCGGTCGCCGGAGCGCCACCGGCGCCTCTTCCCGATGGACGTGCGCCCGCAGAGCCACGAGATCATCCGCACCTGGGCCTTCTACACGATCGCCAAGGCGTGGCTGCACGAGGGACAGATCCCCTGGCGCAACGTGGCCATCTCGGGCTGGGTGCTCGACCCGGACCGCAAGAAGATGTCGAAGAGCAAGGGCAACGTGGTCACCCCCATGCACCTGCTCGACCAGTACGGCGCGGACGCGGTGCGCTACTGGTCGTTGGCCGCGCGGCTCGGCACCGACACCGCCTTCGACGAGAAGGTGTTCGCGGTCGGGCGCCGGCTGGTGATGAAGGTCTGGAACGCGGCGAAGTATGCCCTGTCGCAGGAGGCCGCGGACGGTCCGGTGTCGCACCCGCTCGACCTGAGCTTCCTCACCCGGCTGCGCGAGACGGTGGAGAAGGCGACGGCGGCGTTCGAGGATCTCGACTACGCGGGGGCGCTCGACTCGGTCGAGCGCTTCTTCTGGTCCGGCTACACCGACAACTACCTCGAGATGGTGAAGGCGCGGGCGCGCTCGGAAGAGGACCCGGCGGGGCGCTCCTCCGCGGTCGCGGCGGTGCAGCAGGGCCTGAGCGTGATCCTCCGGCTGCTGGCGCCCTACATCCCGTACGTGACCGAGGAGGTCTGGTCGTGGGGGTTCGCGCGGACGACGGGCGCGCCGAGCATCCACCGGGCGCCGTGGCCCTCCGCCGCGGACTTTGCGGGCGCTCCCGGCGGCGCCGAAGCTGGATCGGCCTTCGACGCGGCCTGCGCCTTCCTCGAGGCGGTCCGCAAGGCCAAGAGCGCGTCGGGGGCGACCGTCGGACGGCAGCTCGCGAAGCTGCGCGTGGCCACGAGCCCGCCCACCCATGCCCGGCTCACGCCATGCATGGCGGACCTCGTCTCGGCCGCGCGCGCCGACGGCGAGGTCCTGGAGCCCCGCGAGGGGATGGAGGACGGCGCCTTCGAGGTCATGGAGATCGTCCTGGCGGAGAAGCCGCCGAGGACGGCCGGCGCCTGATGGACCGGGCCGCGGCGCTCGCGGGGGCCCTCGCCGCGCGGGGCGGGCCGCGCCTGCCGGCGGTCGAGTGGCCGGAGTCGATCGTCTCGACGAGCGACCGGCTGAAGGCGCTCGCCCGCGGCGGCGCGCCGGAGTGGACCGCGGTGCTGGCCGAGCGCCAGACCGGCGGGCGCGGGCGGGAGGGCCGGGCGTGGGTATCCCCTCCCGGGGGGCTCTACCTCTCGGTCCTCCTCCGGCCGCGCTTCGACAAGCCGGGCCTGCTGCCGCTCGCGGCGGGACTGGCGGTGGCGGAGGCGTCGGCGGAGCTCGGCGTGCGCGCGGAGCTCAAGTGGCCGAACGACGTGCTCGTCTCGGGCCGCAAGCTGGCCGGCATCCTCTCCGAAGCCGCCTCCGGCGCTGCGGGCGTCGAGTGGGTCGTGCTCGGCATCGGCGTCAACGTGGCGCTCGACGCGGCGAAGCTGCCGCCCGAGATCGCGGGGACGGTCACGTCGCTCCGCGCGGAGGGTGCCCCGGGGGCTTCCGTCCCCGCAGTAGCGGCGGCGGTGCTGGCCCGGCTGGGTGTCTGCTACGATGCCCTCGGTTCGCGCCCGGGATCGGTCGTGTCCGCGTGGCGCTCGCGCGCCGCGCCCTGGTGGGGCGGGGTCGTGGAGGTCAGGACCGGCGAGGGCGCGCTCCGGGGGCGCCTGCGCGACGTGGACGACGAGGGCGCGCTCGTGCTCGAGGTCGAGGGGGGCGGGGTGCGCCGGCTCCTCTCCGGCGAGGTCAGTCGGGTCCGCCTGGCGGTCTAGATCGATGCTGCTGACGATCGACGTCGGGAACACCAACACGGTCCTGGGCGTCTTCGAGGGCGCGTCACTCCGGGCGCACTGGCGCCTCACCACCCGGCGCGAGCAGACCGCGGACGAGTACGGCATCCTCTTCCGCAACCTGTTCGCGGCGTCGGCGCTCGACCGCGCGGAGGTCGACGCGGTGGCGCTGGCGAGCGTCGTGCCGCCGCTCACCCCGGTGCTCCTCGAGCTCTCGCGGCAGTACCTGGGCCGCGA
>JBGPQQ010000089.1:0-9387 GCA_041489115.1 Vicinamibacteria bacterium
CTGCGCTATTACGCGGAGATCATCCGCGGGGTCTTCCTGCGCGGCTCGGGAATCGACGTGCTGTGGCCCCAGGCGGTCGTGCTCCTCGGCATGGGCGTCGCGATCATGGCCGTCGCCTCGCTCCGCTTCCGCAAGCGCCTGGACTGAGGCGCCTTGA
This sequence comes from Vicinamibacteria bacterium, assembly GCA_041489115.1. Classification (GTDB taxonomy): domain Bacteria; phylum Acidobacteriota; class Vicinamibacteria; order Fen-336; family Fen-336; genus DATBSL01. Next base: position 158 of record JBGPQQ010000089.1, read on the forward strand.
CCGTGCCGCGGCCGCGTGGTGTATTCGCGCGCATGAGCCTGGGCGCCAACGCCCTCCCCGACACCCGCGTCCGCCCTGGAGCCGGCGCCGGAGGCGCCCGACTCGCGCCGCCCGGCGACGCGGCGGGTCAGCGGATCGAGTAGACCGCGTCGAAGGGCGTCGCCCCGGGGCGCCTCACGACGCCCCGGTCCGGGTTCGCGGCCAGGCGCTCGAGGAGGTGGAAGACCGTCTCGGCCTCGTCCGGCACCCCGGCCGCGGCAGCCAGGTGCTCGCAGGTGCCGCCTGCCGCTCCCCGATCGCGGAGCGCGGCCACGACTTTCCGCTGCAGGTCGAGAACGGAGGCGGCCGCCTTCTTGCCGGCCTCGACGCCCGGCTGGTGGTAGGCGTTGATGCCAATGAGGCTCGCGTAGAGCCCGACCGCCCGTTCGTAGAGCGAGATCAGCATCCCCAGGCTCCGCGGGGTCAGGTCGGGAATCGTGAGCGTAATCGAGGGCCGGCCGCTCTCGAAGAGCGCCCGCCGCGTTCCGAGGAGCAGGCCGTCGAGGAAGTCGCCGCTCGTCGCCCCGGGCTCGACCTCGGGGCTCACGCCCTCGCGGTCCCTCATCACGCGCACGAAGGTGACGAAGAAGTCCGGCGTCCCGTCTCGCAGCTGCTGCACGAACGCGTGTTGGTCCGTCGAGCCCTTGTTGCCGTAGACGGCCAGCCCCTGGTGGACGACGCGGCCCTCGAGGTCCTTCTCCTTGCCGATCGACTCCATCACGAGCTGCTGCAGGTAGCGGCTGAAGAGGAGGAGGCGGTCCTTGTAGGGCAGGACGACCATGGCCTTCGCGCCCCGGCCCTCACCCGCCGCGTGCCAGGCGAGGGCGAGGAGCGCCGCCGGGTTCCGGTGCGTCTCGCACCGGCGCGTGGCCTCGTCCATCGCCGCCGCCCCGGCCAGCAGGGCCGTCACGTCGATTCCCTGGAGCGCCGCCGGCAGGAGGCCCACCGCGCTGGTCACCGACGTTCGGCCGCCCACCCAGTCCCACATCGGGAACCGCGCGAGGAAGCCCTGCTCGCGGGCCTGCCGGTCGAGCGCGCTGCCGTCCTGGGTGATCGCCACCGCGTGGGCCCCGAAGTCGAGGCCGCGGGCGGCGTAGGCGGCCGCCGCCTCGAGCATGCCGTTCCGGGTCTCGGGGGTGCCCCCGGACTTCGAGATGACGACGGCCAGCGTCTCGGCGAGGCCGTCGCCGAGCCCGCCGAGCACGCGGTCGAGGCCGTCGGGGTCGGTGTTGTCGAGGAAGTGCGGGGACAGGCGGTCGCCCGCCCCGCCGAGCGCGTCGGCGACGAGCTGCGGGCCGAGGGCCGACCCGCCGATGCCGATGACGAGCACGCGCCGGAAGCGGTCGGCGCGCGGCGGCCTGACCCGGCCGTCGTGGACGCGCGCGGCGAAGTCGAGGACGCGCGCCTGCGTCTCGCGGATGGCGGCGGCGATCTCCGTGGTCGGCGCCTTCTCCGGCGCGCGCAGCCAGTAGTGGCCCACCATGCGCTTCTCGTCGGGGTTGGCGATCGCCCCCCCTTCGAGCGCCCCCATCGCCGCCAGCGCCCGCTGGAGCGCGGGCTCCCGGTCCGGGAGGGCCCGGTCGTCGAGCCCCATGCGGCTCAGGTCCAGCCGCACGCCGAGGGCCGGGTCGTCGAACAGCAGGGTCTTGTAGCGCTCCCAGAGCTCGCGTGGGGTCATGGCGTCTCCTCGCTTCCGCGGAGACGCATTCTATCCCCGGCCGCGGCGGCCCGATTGCACGGACAGCCCGTCTGGCCCCACACTGGTGACGGAGGCCGTGGCCATGACCCCTAGGCGTCCCGCTCTCGTGGTGCTCGCCGGGCTCGCCCTCTCCTGCGGAGGCGGGTGCTCCTCGCCCACCTCGTCGGACACCACCGGGGGAACCGGGTGCACGACGGTCGGGCAGTGCACGTTCGTGCGCGACACGCTGCAGTCGTTCTACTACTGGTACAAGGAGCTGCCGAACCCCGACCCGAGCTCCTTCGCCTCCCCCGAGGCCTACCTCGAGGCGGTGCGCTACCGGACGCTCGACTCGAGCTTCAGCTACATCACGTCCAAGGCCTCGAGCGACGCCTTCTACTCCGACAGCCAGTTCATCGGCTTCGGCCTATCCTACAAGCGGAGCGCCGACACCGAGCTCCGCCTCGTGCAGACCTTCCCGGGGAGCCCGGCGGCCGACGCGGGGATGGACCGGGGCGACACCCTCCTGTCGGTGAACGGGAAGACGGTGGCCGATCTGCTGCGCACGGGCGAGATCAACACGATCTTCGGCGCCGAGCAGGTGGGCGTCACTGCCGACCTCGCCTGGCGCGACATGCAGGGCCGGCAGAAGAGTGCCACCCTGACCAAGCGCCTGGTCACGATACCGACGGTGTCGCAGACGGCGGTGCTGGACGCCGGGCGCACGCGCGTCGCCTACATCCACTTCCGCAACTTCGTCCAGCCCTCGGTGGAGGCCCTCAACACCGCCTTCACCCAGATCCGCGACCAGGGAGCCACGGAGCTCGTCCTCGACCTCCGGTACAACGGCGGCGGGCTCGTCTCGGTGGCCCAGCACCTGGCCGGGCTGATCGGGGGCGCGCCGCTCGTGGGCCAGGTCTTCGTGCAGTTCACCCACAACGACAAGCAGTCGAGCCGCAACACCGCCTACAACTTCGAGGCGAAGCCGCAGGCCCTCGCCGTCACCCGCCTCGTGGTGATCGCCACCCGCGGCTCGGCGTCCGCGAGCGAGGCCATCATCAACGGCCTGCGCCCCTACGTGGACGTGACGGTCGTGGGCGACACGACGTACGGCAAGCCGGTCGGGCAGTACGGCTTCGACTTCTGCGAGAAGGTGCTCTACCCGGTGTCGTTCCTGGTCACGAACGCGCGCGGGGAGGCGGACTACTTCGACGGGATCCCGGCGGACTGCGCCGCCCCGGACGACGTGGACAACGCGCTCGCGAGCCCACAGGAGGCGTCCCTCGCCGAGGCCCTCTACGTCGTGAGGAACGGCCGCTGCAGCGGCACGGCAGCGGCCCAGGCCGAGGTCCAGGCCCGCTTCCGGGCCCGGGTGCCGGACCTGCCCCGCGACGGCTGGCGCCAGATGCTCAACGCCTGGTGAAGTCCCGCCGCCGCATTCGCCGAGGGCATCGAACCGCGGCTACCAGCTGCGGGCCTTCAGCCCGAGCTCGTGCAGCCGCTCCTCGATGGGCTTCAGGCGCTCGCGGTCGCCCGGCTTGATCGGGGCGAGAAGGTCGGAGCCGTGGAAGAGGCGCGCCGAGAGCAGGACCTCCGGCGTGAACTGCGTCTCGGGCCGCAGGCGGGCGGCGGCCTCGAAGGGATCGACCTCGAGGCGGGCGTCCGCCCCCGCGAGGGGCAGCAGCGACTCCGCGATGTCCCGGAGGCGGTCCCAGAGGGCCTCGACCTCGTCCTGGCGTTCGCCGGAAGGGGGAACCTCCGTCGGGACGCGGGCGTAGAGCTCCAGCTTGAAGCCCACCTGGACCTGCGCGCCCCGATCCATTTCGACGAGGGGCGAGACCTCCCAGGCCGCCCTCGCCTGCTGCGCCCAGGTGCGGCACTCGGCCGGGTCGATCGCCATGACGTCCTCCGGCCCCAGTCTACCGCGCGACGCCCTCCCCCGCGGGCTCGAGCGACGCGGCGAGAGAGCGCGCCGACGGGTCGCCGGGCGCCGCCTCCACGAGCTTTCGCGCCCAGGTCCGCGCCTCGCGCAGGGCCCCGCGCTCGCGGTGGATGGTGACGAGGGCCACGAGGAGGCCGCGCGCGCCGGGGTTGCGCTTCTGGGCCGCGCGCAGCACGGCGAGGGCTTCGTCGGCCCTCCCCGCCGAGTGCAAGCCGATGGCGTACGCGTAGGCGAAGTCGGGAACGGCGGGGGCGAGCTCGGCGGCGCGGCCGAGCTCGGCGAGCGCCTCGCCCGCCCGCTTCGTCCGCACGAGCAGCAGGCCCAGCGCGTGGTGAACCGAGGCGTTCATCGGGTCGACCTGCAGGGCCTGGCGGAGGAGCTTCTCGCCCTCGTCGTCCCGGCCCTGCAGCCGGAGGAGATCGGCGAGGTTGACGTAAGCGGGGACGAACCAGGGCGCGAGGCGGAGGGCGGCCTCGCAGTCGCGCCGCGCCTCCTCGAGCCGGCCCCGCTTGACGTTCACGATCCCGAGGTTCACGTGGGACTCGGGGCGCTCGGCGTTCGACCGCTGGGCAAGGACGAAGTCGTCGAGCGAGCGGTCGAAGGCCGCCCGCGCCTCCGTCGCGAGCTCGGCGTCGTCCACGTCGGCGAACGCGGTGACCGCTTCCACGCGCACCGCCCGCACCGGGTCCCACAGGAGGTGGACGCCGATCCGCACGCGCTCCTTCGGGGGGAGCGCATCGAGGGTCGTGGCTGCCCCCAGCCGCACGAGCGGGTCGGGGTCGGTGGCGGCCTTCTCCAGCGCGGGGAGGGAGTCGGGCCCGAGGTGAGGCGGCAGCAGCGACACGGCGGTCCCGCGCACGATGCCCGCCTGCTTCGGGTTGCGGATCACCTCGAGGAGCGCCGGCTCCGCGGCCGGCTGGAACGTCCGGCCCGCGTGCAGGGCGACCGCGTAGTGCGGCTTCTCCTGCTGCCCGCCGGGGTACCACCGGCGCACCGACCGCGCGGCCCACTGCGGCGAGCGGTCGCGGTGGCAGTCGTTGCAGGCGTTCGGGGCGTTCTCGCGGCCGAGCACCACCGTGAGGTCCGGCCGCGGCGCGCGGAAGGAATGGTCGTGCCGCGGGTCCACGACCATGTACGTCTCCGTCCGCAGGTGGCAGGCCACGCACGAGGCGCCCTTGCCGTTCTCCCGGTGGAAGTGGTGCTCGCGCGTCGCGAACCGCTCCGGCTGGTGGCAGGAGGAGCAGACGTCGTCCTTCCCGACCTTGACCTTCAAGTCGTGGGCGTCGTGGCAGTCCGAGCAGGTGACGCCGGCCGCGTACATCTTGCTCTGCAGGAACGAGCCCCAGTTGTAGACCTCGTCGCGCATCTGCCCGTCGGCGTAGTAGAGCCCCTCGTCGAGGAGCGCGGGCCGGTGCGTCTCGGCGAGGAGCCGCCCCGGCCGGTAGTCCTCGGTGAGGAGGCCCCGCCGCGCGTGACAGCGGGCGCAGGTCTCCACCTCGAAGCGCGTCTCCAGGAACTTCGTGGGTCTCGCGATCCCGCGCTTCCGGTCCATCTCCCACGTGCGGCTGCGCCGCTCCGTGAAGCGCACGATGAGGCCGGGCTCTCCTCTTGGCGCCTGCCCCCGCGCCTTGGCCGCCTCCGCCCACTCCGAGTGGCGGGAGCCCGGGCCGTGGCAGGCCTCGCAGGAGACGTTCACCTCGGCGAAGGTGGTGAGGAAGCGGTCTTCGTCGAGGCGGTAGCCCTTGTGGAGGTTCGTCGAGTGGCACTCGGCGCACTGCGTGTTCCAGTTCTGCGCGGGCTTCGTCCAGTGGAGCACGTCTCGGTGGTCCACGCGCTCGCCGGGGTAGAGGTGGAACCAGCGCTGGCCGCCCTCCTTCTTCGGGCGGGAGTCCCAGGTGACGGAGAGCGCCTGGAAGCGGCCGCCCGGCAGCTCGACCAGGTATTGCTGCAGGGGCGTCAGGCCGAACACGTACGCCACCGGGTAGTCGGCGAGCCGGCCGTCCGGGCCGTCCGTGCAGGCGAAGGGCTTTCCGTCCTTCCTGTAGAAGCGAGTGGTGACGTTCCCGTAGGTGAACCGCGCGTCGGCGAAGTCCCCGAGGACGGTCTTCCCGGTCGCCTCCTGCATGGCGAGGTCATGGTGCGAGCCGCGCCAGCGTCGCGTCTCCTCCGCGTGGCACCCCTCGCACGAGCCGGCGCCCACGTAGGCGAGCGGGGCGGGGCCGGTGGCGGTCCCCTGCCCCGGGGGCGGCAGCCACAGGATGAACGCCGCCGCGGCCGCCACGAGGGCGAGGGCCACCAGCAGCAGGACGCGCCGGCGGGCGGCGGGCTTCATCAGCGCTTGCGCATCCGGATCTCGGTGCCGCCTTTCTCGAACGACACCTCGTCCATGAGCTGGTTGATCAGGTAGATGCCCCGCCCGTGGTGGCGGTAGATGTTCCGCCCGACCGTGGGGCTCGGAATGGCGCCGGGATCGAACCCCGGCCCGGGGTCCCGCACGACGATCAGCATCCCCTTCGACTCGTCGCAGGCCACGCACACCTCGACGCTCTTCGTGCCGTCGTTGCCGCAGCCGTGGCGGATCGCGTTCGCGAGGGCTTCCCGCAGCGCGGTCTCGATCTCGAACTCCTTCCCCTTCGAGCACTCCATCGCCCGGACCTCCGCCATCACCTGCTCGACCGCCGGCGAGATGGCGTCGAGCCGCCCCGCCACCTGGGTGCGGACGCGCGTGTGCAGGTCCTCGGGGTCGAAGTCGCAGTGGGGCCGACGGCGGGAGCTCATGCCTGGACCCCGGGAGGATAACCGGAATCCGGGGCCGACGCCTCAGCGGGCCTACCTCAGGAATGCCGGCGATCAGCCGGCGCGGCCCTCGCCCGCCTTCAGGAGGCGCGGCGCCAGGACGAGGACCGCGCCGTAGATCGCGAGGCTCAGGACGAGCGTGGCCGGCCGCCCCTCGCGCAGGTCCTGCATCAGCAGCTTGACCCCACCGAGCGCCACCAGCGGATAGACGAGCCAGCCCAGCTCGGGCCACGCCCCGCGCCGGGCGGCGACGGCGAGGCCGAGGGCGAGGGCAGCCAGGACCGCGGTGCGGAGCATGGCGGCCACTCCGGGGTCGGCCGTCAGCCGCTCGCCGAGCGCCGCCCACAGCCCGACCTGGGCCGACTTGCCGAGGGCAAAGACCAGGAGGGTCGCCAGCAGGAGCTGAGGCGCGCGAGCCCAGCCCGACCGTGGAGCGCCGCGATCGGTCGCGAGCACCGCCCACCCGCCCGCCGCCGCGAGGGCGGCCACCCACGCGAGCGCCGGAAGGGCGCCGGTCGCCTGGCCCGCGACGGCCCGGGCGCAGGCGACGGCGAGGCCCGTCTCGAGAGCGCCGGCCACGAGGTAGAGGGCGCTGTGCACGCGCAGTGTCATCCGGCCGAAGCGCCGTCCGAAGAGCGCGGCGGCCAGGCCGAGACCCCCCAGCACGAAGGGCAGGGCCGGCCCGAAGGCGACGACGTTCGCCCCGGCCAGGGCCAGGAGCCCTCCCGCCGTGGAGTAGAAGTAGAAGTTGCGGCCCTGGCCGGCTCGCCGCTCGGCGAAGGCGAACGCGGCGCCGTAGCACAGCGCTCCGAGGAGCAGCGCGAGGACCCCCAGGCTGGTGGCGGGGTCGCCGTGCGCGGCGAGGACCCTCCAGGCCCCCCCGAACCCCAGGATGACGGCGAGCGTCCCCTGCGCCGCCTCGAAGAAGGTCACGGCGCGCTCGCGACGCAGGGTGCGGGCGGCGAGGCTCACCACGTAGAGCGCGGGCAGCGCCAGCAGCGCGCGCGCCGCGACCGCGGGAGCGAGAGGGACGTAGCCCTCCGGCAGCCCTTGTGGCCGCGTTACGAGGGCGGCCACAAGGAACGCCACCGCGTCGAGAACCAGGGCCGCTCCCCAGCGGAGCGACAGGCACCGGTCGTGATAGGCCAGCCACTCGAGCCCGGCGGCGACGGCAAGAAGCGCCACGAAGACCGCGAGGAGGTCGTGCGTCGCGACGAGCAGGGCCAGGGCCGTGGCCAGGGTGAGGCCGGTGGTGGCCCAGGCGCCGAGGGTGAGCCCCTGGCGCCACGCGACGCCGAGGCCGAGCACGAAGAAGCCGACGAGCGCGGCGCTCGCCGGCCTCGCCCCCAGCAGCCCGAAGCGAGCCGTCGTCTCCCAGAGGAGCGGGAAGGCGATCAGGCTGCTGGCGAGGGAGTGGAAGACCGCGCTCTCCCGCCGCCCGCTTCGCGCCTCCCGGTCGGCGCGGAGCTGCCAGAAGACGGCATAGGCGAGCCCGAGCGCGACTCCCACTCCGGCCGGCACCGCCCGTCCGTCGGTCAGGGCCCGGGCGACGTAGGCCCCGGCGAGGACGAGCAGGGTGCGGCCCACCAGAGTGATCGTGCCCTGGGGGAGCGCGATCTCGGGCAGGGGCGTCTCCGCCAGCTCGCCCGCCCGCGTCGCGGGCCCGACCGCCCGGGGCCCCCGCCCCTCGAGCTCACGGACGCGCGCCTCGAGGCGGCGAAGCTCTCCGGCCAGCTCCCGGACCGCCGACTGCAGCTCCTCCAGGCGATCGTCCATCGGTCCTCCTCCGCGCCCCGCGTGGATGGCGTCCGGGCCCTCAGGCGGCGGGCTGTGCCCCTGCCTCCTCGTCCACCCAGGGCGGCAGCAGCCTCACGAGCACCCACAGGATCGCGAAGGGCAGGACCATGAGGAGGATCGCGGGCAGCAGCCCCTCGCGCGTCGCGAACTGCATCTTGTAGGTCGTGTAGCCGAGGAAGCTCTTCGAGAACAGCTGGCCGCCGATCACGACGTTCCAGCGCATGGCGAAGATGCCGATGAGGGTGAGGACGCCGGCGACCCCGTAGGTGCCGCGGCGGGCCCCTTCGGTCAGCTTCACCACCTGGGTGAGGGCGAGCAGCCCGAGCGGTACCAGCGTCCCCAGCACGATCTGCACGATGATGTGCGGCAGGTAGAGGCGCGTCTTCACCATGAAGTCGAGGGTGTGGAACGACTCGTCCGCCTCGTAGATGCGGTGGATGAGGTCGAGCATCTCGAGGGAGAAGTCGATGATGAAGGCGTAGAAGAGGTAGCGGGCGATCGTGTCCACGCACCTCATGTCGATCTCCATGCCCCGCAGCCGGGTGATCGCCATGTAGAGCAGCATCACGGTGGCGATCCCCGAGACGATGGCGGAGAAGAGGAACACGATGGGCATGAGCGGCGTCGACCACCAGGGGTTCGCCTTCACCGAGCCGAAGATGAAGCCCACGTAGCCGTGGAGGAGAAACGCCGAGGGGATGCCGATCAAGGTGATCACGTATCCCGCCCGGTCGTCCACGCGCAGCGCTTCCTCGCTCACGTCGTACGAGCCCAGGGTGAGCAACCGGTAGACGTGGCGCAGCGGCCCGGTCGTGGTCGAGATCGAGTACCGCATTGAACCTTCGAAGGCGCGCGCATTCTACGGCGTCATGCAGCAGGTGCAGCTCAACCGGCAGCGCACGGTCGCGAGCGGCACGATCGGCTACGTCCACGAGCTCGTCGATGCGCGCCCGGAGGTCACCAAACTCCGCGTCAAGC
>JBGPQQ010000090.1:0-9368 GCA_041489115.1 Vicinamibacteria bacterium
CACCGCCTTCTCCTCGAGCAGCTTCGAGCCGAGCGCGACCGTGTCCGGGACCTCCTTCGACAGGCACCGCGACACGTCGGGGAACACGTAGAAGCCGCCCTCGGGCTCGGGGCAGGTGACGCCGGGGATCGCGGCGATCGCGGGGTGGATGACGTCCCGGCGGCGACGGTACTCCGCGACCATCTCGCGCACGACGTCCTGAGGGGCGGTGAGCGCCTCGGCCGCCGCGATCTGGGAGAAGGTCGCCGGCCCCTGGACGGAGTGGGAGTTGAGCGCGGTCGTGGCCTCGGCGAGCGCCTTCGGCCCCATCACCCAGCCCACGCGCCAGCCGGTCATGCAGTAGGTCTTCGACACCGTCCCCACCACCACGAGGTGCCCGTCGGCCGCGTCCTTCACCTCCTGGAGCGCCGGCGGCCCGCCGGGGCGGAAGACGAGGTGGGCGTAGGTGTCGTCGTAGAGGAGCCAGAAGCCGTGTTTCCTCGCCAGCCGCGCGATCCTGACGAGCTCGCCGGGCTCGACCACCGCTCCGGTCGGGTTCGAGGGGCTGTTCACCACGACGGCGCGGGTCTTCGGCGTGATCGCCTTCGCCACCGCGCGGGCGGTGACGCGGAAGCCGGTCTTCTCGCCGAGCGGGACGAAGACAGGCGTGGCGCCGGCCACGCGCGCCGCCTCGGCGAACGTGGGCCAGGCCGGGATCGGGACCACGATCTCGCTGCCGCGGTCCAGGATGGCCTGGTAGAGGAGGGCGAGCGCCTGCTTCCCGCCCACCGCGACCGTGACCTCCTCGGGCGCGAAGGCGACCTGGAAGTCCTCGCGGTACCGGTGCGTCACGGCCGCGCGCAGCTCGGGGAGACCCGAGGCCGGGGCGTACTTCGTCCTGCCCGCGTCCATCGCTGCCTTGCCGGCGTCGACCACATGGCGGGGGGTGGGCTGGTCGGGCTCGCCCACCGTGAAGTCCAGCACCTTGACGCCCTTCGCCTTCAGGGCCCGGGCCTTCGCCGCCATCGCCACCGTCGGCGACACCTCCAGGCTGCGCGCGCGCGCGGCGAGCCTCGGTCCCGTTCCTGCCATCGTCACTCCCTGTGCCTCCTCACCTTTGCCGTCGGGCCCGCCCAGACTGGATCGGGGTGCCGTACTTCTCGCTGAGCCGCTTCTCCACCACGAGCGGAACGAGGTCGCTCACCCGCCCGCCGAGCTGGAAGACCTCCTTCACGAGCCGCGACGAGACGTACGAGTAGCTCTCGGCGGGCATCATGAAGACCGTCTCGATCCGGGGGTTGAGGCGCCGGTTCATGAGCGCCATCTGGAACTCGTACTCGAAGTCCGAGATCGCCCGGATCCCCCGGATGATGACGCTGGCGCCGACCTTCTCCGCGTAGTCCACGAGGAGCCCGGAGAAGGTGTCCACCTCGACCCGCGGGTTGCCCCGGTAGGCCTCGCGGATGATCGCGACGCGCTCCTCCACGGAGAAGAGGGGCTGCTTCTCGGGGTTCATCAGGATCGCCATCCGCACGCGCTCGAAGACGGCGAGGCCGCGGTTCACGATGTCGAGGTGCCCGTTCGTGATCGGGTCGAACGAGCCCGGGAAGACAGCGAGCGACCCGTCCGGCCGCCTCTTCTTCATGACGCCCCCCTCCCGTCTTCTCCCCCCGAACCGCCCGCCTCGCTCGCGCGCCGGTAGAAGGACAGCCAGTGGTCGCCGACACGCTTCTGTCTCGTCCGGACGAGGCCGCCTATTCTCTCCGGAAGGGGCCGCTTGTGGAAGTGCTCCGCCACCACCACCCCGCCCTCGGCCAGCAGCGGGCCTTCGTCGAGGAGCGAGAGCAGCGGCTCGTAGAGGTCGCTCGCGTAGGGCGGGTCGAGGTACACGACGTCGAACCGCGTCCCCTGGTCGGCGAGCGCCCCCATCGCGATCCGGGCGTCCTGCCGGAAGACCTGCACCTCGCCCCCGGACTTCGCGAGGGCTCGCGCGTTCTCTTTCGCGGCGTTCACCGCGGCGGCGTCACGATCGACGAGAACCACCGTCGCCGCGCCGCGCGAGAGGGCCTCGAGGCCGACCCCGCCGCTGCCGGCGAACGCGTCGAGGAACCGGCAGCCCGGGATCGCCGGGGCCAGGATGTCGAAGAGCGACTGCCGGACGCGCGCGCCCGTCGGTCGGGTCGAGTCCCCGGCGGCCGTTTTCAGGCGCCGTCCCTTCCCCGCCCCCCCGATGATCCGCGACATGCGGTGACGATACCGCAAGCCGCGGCAGTCCGTTCGTCGCGCTACGGGCCGACTCTGGCCGGGACCCCCGTGAGCCGCCGGGGGCCGTGATCGGCGACCTCCTTCGGGCAGCCCTCGGCCATCACCTTGAAGTTCTCGGTGAATCGGGCGGCGAGAGCGTCGTACTTCTTGAAGTACTCGGCGCGGCTCCCCCAGGTGTTGGCGGGCTCGAGGATCTCGCTCGGCACACCCTCGCAGCTCTCGGGCACGTCGAAGCCAAAGACCGGATCCTTGCGGTACTTCACTCCGTCGAGCGCTCCCTGGAGCGCAGCGTTCAGGAGCTTGCGCGTGTGGCCGATGCTGATCCGCTTGCCGATCCCGAACGGCCCGCCCGTCCAGCCGGTGTTGACGAGCCAGCAGGTGGCCCCGTGCTGGAGCATCTTCTTCTTCAGCAGGTCCGCGTAGACGTACGGGTGGTGGACCATGAACGGCCCGCCGAAGCACGCGCTGAACGTGATCTCCGGCTCGATGCCGAGGCCGATCTCGGTGCCGGCGATCTTGCTCGTGTAGCCGGAGACGAAGTGGTAGATGGCCTGGTCCGGGCTGAGGCGCGAGATCGGCGGCATCACGCCCGAAGCGTCGCAGGTCAGGAAGACGACGTTCTTGGGCTGGCCCGCCCGCTTGTCGGGCACAGCGTTGGCGATGAAGTCGAGGGGGTAGGCGCCGCGGGTGTTCTCGGTGAGCTTCTCGTCGTTGAGGTCGAGGAGGCGCGAGACGGGGTCGTAGACCACGTTCTCGAGGATCGTCCCGAACCGCCGCGTGGTCGCGTAGATCTGCGGCTCGGCGTCGGGCGAGAGGCGGATCACCTTGGCGTAGCAGCCGTCCTCGAAGTTGAAGACGCCGTTCGGACCCCAGCCGTGCTCGTCGTCCCCGACCAGGTGCCGGGAGGGATCGGCGCTGAGGGTCGTCTTCCCCGTGCCCGAGAGGCCGAAGAAGATGGCGACGTCGCCGTCCTTGCCGACGTTCGCGGAGCAGTGCATCGACAGCACGCCCTCGAGGGGAAGCAGGTAGTTGAGGACCGTGAAGACCGTCTTCTTGATCTCGCCCGCGTAGCCCGTGCCGCCGATGATCCCGAGCTTCTGCCGGAAGTTGAGGACGATGAAGGTCTCTGTCCGCGTCCCGTCCGCCATCGGGCTCGCCTGGAAGCCGGGGGCGGCGATGATCGTGAAGTCGGGGACGTGGCGCCGCGCCTCCTCCACCGTCGTGTTCTTGAGGAACATCGTCCGGGCGAAGAGGCTGTGCCAGGCCTTCTGGGTGATGATGCGGACGGGAAGCCGGTGCTCGGGGTCGGCCCCGCCGTAGACGTCCTGCACGAAGACGTCGCGGCCCTGGAGGTAGCCGCACAGGCGCGCGTGGAGCGAGCTGAAGCTCTCCGGGTTGAAGGGCCGGTTGTACTGGCCCCACCAGACGTGCTCCTCGGTGGACGGCTCGCGCACCACGAACTTGTCCGCGGCGGCGCGCGCGGTGTGCTTCCCGGTGTCCACCACCAGGGGACCCTCGTGGCACACCTGCCCCTCGGAGCGGTGGATCGCCTCCTCGTAGAGGGCGGGAGCGGGCAGGTTCCAGTAGACGCGACGCAGGTTGGTGAGCCCGTGGTGCTCGAGACCGTAGAGGCTCGCCATCGCCCCCGCCTGCTTCACGGCGGGCGACTGGACGTCGATGTAGATGTTCATGCCCAGTCCCTCACCAGCTTGCGGTCGCCGAGGAAGAGCTCGTTGGGCGCCTGCGGGTCGAGCGCCCACTTGATGCGCTCGAGCCCGTCCATGATCTCCTTGATCGTCCCGCAGTAGCTGAGCCGCAGGTGGCCGTCCATCCCGAACTCCTTGCCCGGCACGGTCACGACCCGCACCCGGTCGAGCAGGAGCTCGGCGAGCTTCTGCGAGTCCTTGTTGTAGGCGCTGAAGTCGGGGAAGCAGTAGAAGGTCCCGTTGGGCTTGGTCACGTGCACGCCGGGGATCGTCTGCAGCCGCTCCAGCATCACGTTGCGCTGGTTCTCGAGGGTGAGGCGAAGCGACTCGATCGAGGTCTGGACGCCGGAGAGCGCCCCGATCGCGGCCCACTGCGAGACCGTAACCGGCCCCGAGGTCTGGTGCGACTGGATGTTGGTCATGGCCTCGACCACCTCGCGGTTGCCGAGGGCCCAGCCGATGCGGAAGCCGGTCATGGCGTACATCTTCGAGACGCCCTGGACGACGACGAGCCTCGAGGCGTCGCCCGTCAGCTTCGCGAAGTCGAAGGGGTTCGGGGCCTTCTGCCCGTCGAACACGAGCCGGTTGTAGAGGTCGTCCATCACCAGCCAGAGGTTCTTCTTCTCGCAGAAGGCCACCATCTCGCCGATGAAGTCCTTCGAGTACATGACCCCCGAGGGGTTGTTCGGGCTGTTGAGGATGATCGCCTTCGTGTAGGAGCCCACCTTGTCGGCGATGTCGGGCACCGACGGCTGGAAGCTGCCGTCCTCCGGCACCACCGCCACCGGCACGCCGCCCGCGAGCTTCACCATCTCCGGGTAGCTCACCCAGTACGGGGCCGGGTAGACCACCTCGTCCTTGGGCTCGACGATCGCGTAGAGGAGCGTCATGATCGAATGCTTGGCGCCGCTCGAGACGATGACGTTCTGGGGAGCCATCATCTGGCCGTACTGCTCCTCGGTGTAGCGGAGGATGGCCTTCTTGAGGGCGGGCAGCCCGTCTGCCGGCGCGTAGCGGATCTCGCCGGTGTTGAGCTGCGTGGCGCAGTTCAGCACGGCGTCGAGCGGGGCCTTGCTCTTGGGCTCGCCGCCGCCGAGGTGGATGACCGGCTCGCCCTTCTCCCGCAGCTTGGCCGCGGTCTCGTTGAGCTTCAGGGTGGGCGAGGCCTTGATAGACCTCGCGAGCTGGCTGACGCTCATGGCTCTCATCCTTTCCGTGGGACCGACCTTTTTGATCGCGGGAGGCTACGCCGCAGGCCCGGGTGAGTATAGAGCCAATCGGCTCAGGAGAGATGAAGCGTTTGAATGGGCCGTTTCCTTGATGGGTCCGATCGAGCATCTCCGGGAACTCAGGCGCCGCGACCCGCCCGGGCACGAGGCCCGCAGGATCAGCGTAGGGGCGCGCGCTGGGCCTTCGGCTTGGTCCCGTTCGCGAAGTGGAAGTGGACGCCGTACTCCGGGCTCCAGCCCACGTCCAGCCGCACCATCTCCGATCCGGGGACGAGGAGGCGCAGGCCGGCCCCGAGGCCCCCATGGGTGCGTCGCATGCTGAAGTCGCGCGACTCGTTCCAGGCGATGCCCGCGTCGGCGAACACCGCCAGCTCGGCCCCGAGCCGGAGCGCGATCTTCCAGAGATCCCAGCGCCGCAGCGGGATCAGGGTCAGCGAGTACTCCGCCGTGCCGAGCATCTGGTTCTTGCCGGAGGACTCTGCGCCCAGGTCCGTGACACCGTACCCGCGGATCGTGTTGGCCCCGCCCATGCGGTAGTCGAGATAGCCGGGGACGTCCCCGCCCAGGGTCCCGGTCTGGAGCGACACGAGCCCCGAGAGCATGAGCCTCGTCCGGCGCGTGGCGTGCCCGGTCTACCGCACCGAGTGAAGAACAGTTGACGGCTATAAACAGAATGTTTATGCTTCACTCTGGTGATTCAGACTTTCGCCGACCGCGAAACGGAGCGCTTCTACACCGCGGGCAGATCCCGCCGTCTGCCGACGGAGATTCGAAAGCGGGCAGCCATGAGGCTTCTTCAGTTGAATGCGGCTACCCGAATCGAGGATTTGCGACTGCCGCCCTCCAACCGGCTGGAGCAGTTGCACGGAGATCGTGCCGGTCAGTGGAGTATGCGCGTCAATGACCAGTGGCGCGTGTGCTTCAGCTTCAGGAACGGCGATGCATTCGACGTAGGGATCGCGGATTACCACTGAGGAGACAGCATCATGGCCAAGAAGGGCTTGCCCGCCATTCATCCGGGCGAATTTCTGGCGGAGACGCTGGAGGAGTTGCGCCTCTCCCAGGCGGCGTTCGCGCGGGCCACCGGAGTGTCGCCGATGCGAATTTCGCATGTGATCAAGGGCGTGCGTCCGGTGACGGCTGAACTGGCCCTGCTGTTTGGACGGGCATTCAACCAGTCGCCGCAATACTGGCTCAACCTCCAGGCCGACTACGACCTGAGAACCGCCGAAGCCAGCATCGGGCCACGTTTGCGCGCGGTTCATGCCATCACCGCCGCGTAGTTCAGTAGCCGCGCTCAGCCCACGCGGGCGAGGCCGAAGCGGCGCTCCCAGCCGCCCTCGTCGAGAAAGCGGGCCAGGGACGGCGAAAGGGCGCCGCCGTCGCCGACCAGCCGAAAGGCCTCCGTCCGGGCGCGCTCCATCAGGTCGCGGTCGCGGAGGAGGTGGGCCGCCCGGAAGGTCGGCATCCCCCACTGCCGCGTGCCGAAGAAGTCGCCGGGGCCCCGGATCTCGAGGTCACGCTCGGCGATCGCGAAGCCGTCCTCGGTCGAGACCATGACGTCGAGCCGCGAGCGGGCCACCTCGGACAGCCGCCCGTACGCCAGCAACACGCAGCTGGACGAGGCCGCCCCGCGCCCGACGCGGCCGCGCAGCTGGTGGAGCTGGGCGAGGCCAAAGCGCTCGGCGTGCTCGATGACCATGACGGTGGCGTTGGGCACGTCGACACCCACCTCGATGACGGTCGTCGAGACGAGCACCTGGATCTCGCCGCGCGAGAAGGCGCCCATCGCCTCCTCCTTCTCGGCGCTCTTCATCCTCCCGTGAAGGAGGCCCACCCGGACGCCCAGCAGGGCCGCCGTCCAGTCCTCCGAAGCCTCGGTCGCGGCCTTGACGTCCTCGAGCTTCTCCGACTCCTCGACGAGCGGGTAGACGACGTAGGCCTGCCGCCCCTCGGCCACCGCCCGCTTCACGAGGTCGAGCACCTGGCGCCGCTCGGAGGCGGAGCGGAGCTCCGTACGGATGGGCGTCCGGCCCGGGGGCTTCTCGTCGACGATCGACACGTCGAGGTCGCCGTACGCGGTGAGGGCCAGCGTGCGCGGGATCGGCGTCGCGGTCATGACCAGCACGTCGGCGTCGTAGCCCTTATTGCGCAGGTCCTCGCGCTGCAGGACGCCGAAGCGGTGCTGCTCGTCCGCGACCGCGAGGCCGAGGCGGTGGAAGGTGACGCCCTCCTGGATGAGCGCGTGGGTGCCGATGACGATCTGCGCCTCGCCGGAAGCGATGCGGGCGAGCGCTTCCGCGCGGTCGCGGCCCTTGACCGCGGAGGTCAGCAGCTCGACACGGTAGGGGCAGCGCTTCAGCAGGCGGCGGAGCGTGAGGAAGTGCTGCTCGGCCAGGATCTCGGTCGGGGCCATGAAAGCCGACTGGTAGCCGTTCTCGAGGACGACGACCATCGCGAGAAGCGCGACGAGCGTCTTGCCCGAGCCCACGTCGCCCTGGACGAGCCGGTTCATGGGGTGGGGCGAGCGCAGGTCGTCCGCGATCTCGCGCAGCACCCGCCGTTGCGCCCCGGTCAGGGGAAAGGGGAGGATCCGCTTCACCGCCTCGCGGGCGGCGTCCCGGACCTCGAAGGCCGCCCGCTTCCGCTCGGCGCGCACGCCGATGCGGCGCCGCGCGAGGCCGATCTGGAAGAGGAGCAGCTCCTCCAGGATGAGCCGCACGTGCCCGGGCGAGCGGAAGGCGTTCAACTGCTCGAGCGAGTCGGCGTCGCCGGGCAGGTGCACGCGCCGGAGGGCCTCGCCGCGGCCGATGACCGAGAGCCGCTCGCGCACGTCGGGGGGGATCGGGTCGGGAAGGTCGGCCGGCACCTGCTCCGCGAGGTAGGCCAGGACCCGCCGCAGCGGCTTGACGGTGAGCGTCCCGAGCTTCTCGTAGACGGGGACGAGGCGGCCGGTGTGGATGCCGCCGTGCTCGTCCCCCTCGACGATCTCGTACTGCGGCGAGCGCATGACGAGGAGGCGCGAGGCCATGGCGTCGCGCTCGACGAGGCCGAAGAGCACCACCTTCTTCCCCCTCGGGAGCGTCTCCTTCAGGTAGGGCTGGTTGAAGAAGACCGCCTTCAGCCGCCCGCTCCCGTCGTCGAGGCGCAGCTCGTAGATCGTCATGCGCCTCGCGCGCCGCAGGCCCGCCACCGCGATCTCGCCCGAGACGGAGACGCGCATCCCGGGCCGCAGGTCGGCCACCCGCGCGAAGCTCCGCCGGTCCTCGTAGCGCATGGGCAGGTGGAGCAGGAGGTCCTCGGCGGTGCGCACGCCGGCCTTCGCGAGGGCCTCGGCCCTCTGCGGGCCGACGCCCTTGACGTACTGGACCGGCGCCTGGAGGTCCATGCCGCGGGGTGATCTTCCCACGGCGGGCGGCAAGCCGGGGTCCTATGGGGAGAAATCGACGAGCGCCCGCCCGGGCTCAAGACGGACCCGCCGGGCGGTGAAGGGCAGCGGAAACGGGGACAGGATGTCGAAGCCCTGGGGCCGATTCGCCGTGCGCGTCGACTGGCTCACGATCTGGGCCACGACGGCCGGGGGCAGGCTGATCCCGGCGACGAGTGCCTCCTCCACCTCGATCTTCCCCTTGCCGTCCGCGCTCGAGAAGCGGCCCCGCAGCTCCACGGGCACCGAGCCGCTCAGGAACGCGAGGAGGCTCGTCCCGACCCCCTGAGGCACCTTCGACTTGACCCGGTCGAGGTCGAGCAGCCCCCGCGCAAGAAGCCGGTCCTTCTGGAGGCCCAGCTCGAACCCCGACACGCCCTCCGGGATCTTCGCGGCGAGGGAGAGGTTGACCCAGGAGTTGAACTGCCGCTCGGTGACCACGATCGTCTGGCGCGAGGCAGGCTTGCCCGCGCTCAGCTTCTTCTCGATCTGGGCAATCGTCTCCGACACCCAGTCGGCGTCTTCCCAGCTCAGGCCCGCGGGCGCGGGTGGGCGGATCGGAGCGCCCTTGGGAGGGGCGGCCTGGACCAGGAGCAGCGCGGCGACGCCGATCGGAAAGAGGCTCACTGGTAGGGATCAGGCGCGGTGCTCTTGCGAGCCCGGGTTCCTGATCCCCCCTTTCAAACCGTGCGTGCAGATTTCCTGCACACGGCTTACCGATGGTCTTCTCATGACGCATTCACCAAGCCAGGATAGCGAATA